>JBFYZE010000001.1:0-2625 GCA_041309665.1 Gemmatimonadales bacterium
GCGCCACCACGTGGACGCGCTCCACGTCGTCCGCGGTGACCTCCTCCTCCGAGATCGCCACCACGCCCATGGAGGCGGACGCGCGCACGTGGTCGCCGCCGATCCCCGCGTACACGCGGTCCACGGTGGCGCCAGCCATGAGCTCCGCCTCCTTCACCGACGCGCGGACGGACTCGGTCATTTCCTCGATGTTGGTGACCATGTCCCCACGCACGCCGCCGGTGCGGGCCTGGCCGACGCCGAGGATGGTGAGCCCGGGGCGGCGGGGGTCACGCACGACCTCGCCGATGACGGCGCAGGTCTTGGTGGTCCCGATGTCGAGTCCGGCGATGAGGTTCGCTCTCATGGGGTCTCCGTCGCTCCCTTGTTGTTCCTGCGGACCACGACCTGGTCCGCGTATCGCAGATCGATGACCGCAGGGACCTGTTCGGGCTCGCGGGCCACGGCGTCGGCCATGGCGGCGAGCCCCTCCCGGAGGCGGGAAGCCGGCGCTCCGAGGGTGAGGAGGAAGTCCACGGGGGGCTCGCTCCACCGCGCCACCACGGTGTTGCGGGACGGGCCCCACGAGACCGCCGAGACCATCTGGAGGAAGGACGTGTCCGCCTCCATGAGCCGCGCCACCTCCGCTGCGAGCACGCGGTCCCGCGTGGGCAGGAGACGGGAGCCGGGCGCGGGAGGCGCCTGCACGTCCAGGATGGGGAGGTCCATGCGCCGCTCGGCGGGATCCAGGGGGAGGAGGGCCCCTTCCCGGTCCACGGGCTCCAACGTCGGCGTGGGCGCCAGCGCCACGGGCTGCCGCTCCACGAGGTCCACCACCAGCGTGCGGGGCATCTGGCGGCGCACCCGCGCCTCCGCCAGCAGGGGGTGCTGCTCCAGCCTGTCCTCCCACGCCTGCAGGTCGCCCCAGACGGTGGTCTCGTGGGTGACGTCCATGAGCGCCAGGATCTGACCCCGGTCCAGCGTCTCCAGCCCGGAGATCCGGACGTCGGTGACCCGGAAGGTCTCCAGGGCGGTGACGGCCTCCGCTACCCGGCTCCCGCCGGTCCAGAGACCTGCCAGGAGGAGCGTTCCCAGGATGATGCGCGCGTCCCTACGCATGGACGGCCTCCTCCATGCGGCGCAGCACCTCGGCGCCCACCCGCTCGACGGAGCCGGCACCCAGCGTGATGAGCACGTCCCCTTCCCTCAGGTGTTCGCCCAGCGCGGCACCCAGCTCGTCCAGGGACGCCACGTAGTGCACCTCGTCGGCCCCCGCGGACCTGGCCGCGTCGGCCACGAGCGCGCCGGTGACGCCGGGGATCGGCGCCTCCCGGGCCGGGAACACGTCGGTGACCCACACCACGTCGGCATGGGCCAGCGACGCTCCGAACGCGGCGTGGAAGTCCCGGGTCCGGGTGAAGAGGTGGGGCTGGAACGCGGCCACCAGCCGCGCGCCGGGGAACGCGGCGCGGGCGGCGGACAAGGTGGCCCGGATCTCGGTGGGGTGGTGGGCGTAGTCGTCCACGACCTCCACGCCGCGACGGGAGCCCAGGCGTTCGAAGCGGCGTCCCACCCCGCGGAACGCAGCCAATCCGCCGCGCACGTCCTCCCAGGACACCCCCAGCGCCCGCGCCGCGGCCGCGGCGCCCAGCGCATTGCGCAGGTTGTGCACGCCGCCCACGGACAGGCGCAGCGTGCCGGCGTACTCGCCGTGCTCGTAGACCTCGCAAGTGGTACCCTCGGGCCCCGTGACCACGCTCACGGCGCGCAGGCGGCTCCCTGCGGAGAGGCCGTAGCTGGTCCCGGCGGCGCCCGCTGCGGCGAGGAGCGAGGCCGAGCCGTGGTCGTCGGCGCAGGCCGCCACCACGCCGTCGGGGCGGAGCCCTGCGAGGAAGGCGCGGAAGCCCTCCCGGACGCCCTCCAGGTCGCCGTACACGTCCAGGTGGTCTGCCTCCAGGTTCGTCACCACCGCCACGTCCGGCGTGAGGGTGAGGAAGGACCGGTCGTACTCGTCGGCCTCGACGACGAAGAGGTCGCCCTTCCCCATGAGGAGGTTCCCGCCCCACCCGGACACGCGCCCGCCCACCAGCCCGGTGGGCTCCCGGCGCGCGAAGGAGAGGACCTCGGTGGCCATGGCGGTGGTGGTCGTCTTCCCGTGGGTCCCGGCCACGGCGACCAGCCGCCCCTGGTTCACCCAGGCGCCCAACGCCTGGGCGCGCTTGAGGACGGGGATCCCCCGCGCCCGCGCCCGGGCCAGCTCGGGGTGGTCCGCGGCGACCGCCGACGTCATCACGAGCGCGGTGGCGCCTTCGACGTGGGACGGGTCGTGCCCCAGGGAGATGCGCGCGCCCAGGCGCGCCAGGTCCTGGAGGCTCAGGGAGTCCTTCAGGTCGCACCCGCTGACCTGGCCTCCGCTGCGGAGGAGGAGCTCGGCCAGGGCGCACATGCCCGCGCCGCCCGCGCCCATGAAGTGGACGGGGCCCCGGGCGGCCAGGGCGCGCAGGTCCGGTTCCGCCCGGATCATGCGGCCCTCCTCGGGAGGAGGGTGGCGATGTGGCCGGCGATGTCCCGCGCCGCGTGGGGCCGGGCTCGCTGCAGGGCGGCGGCGCCCATCGCAGAGCGCAGCTCGGGGTCGCCGGCCAGGCG
>JBFYZE010000002.1:0-3640 GCA_041309665.1 Gemmatimonadales bacterium
GCCTCGAAGCCGGTGATACCCGTTCCCGTGAACTCCAGGACCACGGCGCCCAGGGGCTCGGACGACGTCACCTTGGCGGAGAGGACCCCCGGGCCCTCGGGGCCCGAGTCGCACGCCGCCAGGGCCAGGGCCGCAGAAAGGGCGAGCCCCGACGCTCTCCACCGCCTCGCGCTCATCGCTGCACCTCCGGCTTCACGGCCGGGAGGACGGGGACGACCACCTTCCGGGTCCCCGCCAGCGCCCGCATGGGCGCGCTGAGGGCGAGACCCGGGTGTGAGAGCACCCAGGCGCGGAAGTCGCCCAGGTCGTAGTTCCCGTCCCCGTTCCCGCGCCGGTCCAGGTAGGCGCTCTGCACGGAGGTGAGGGCGGGCCCCGCGAGGAGGAACTTGGAGGCCAGGTTCGCCGCGGGGATGACGGCGTCGTCCACCTGGAGGACGATGTCGCCCCGGGCCGTGAGCCCGATCCCGTCGCTCACCTCGACGCCCAGGGGGAAGGCGCCGGTCTCCATCGCGGCGCCGAAGAGCTGCCCGGCGAGGTTGAGGGACAAGCCCTCGGGGAGGGTGCCGGACACCACCTTCCACGCATACGGGGGCGTGCCGTTCTCGGGCTCCAGGGTGATCAGAGGGTCCTCGGCGGCCCGGACGCGCACCGTCGTGGCGGCCACCCTGTAGGTGAGCTCGAACTCGGCGGCGGCCTGGACGGGCCCGGTGAGCGTCAGCGTGACCGGGTTGGGCTGCCCCGCCAGCGCGCCGCCCCAGCGCAGGAAGCTGAACCCCTTCCGGGCCTGGGCCTGCACGGTCACCGAGGTCCCGGGCGCGAACCAGTGGTCGGGGGCAGTCGGCTGGGTTACGAGGGTGCCCGGCGTGACGTCCCCCTGTCCCCCCTTGAGCTCCACGGCCAGCTCCACCTGCTCGCCTGCGTAGCGCGCCACCATCTCCACGTCCCGGAGGGGCGTGACAAGCGTGCGGGCCCTCTCCGCCGCCGGGTCGTCCGTCCACCCCGTGAAGGGGCGGCGCACGCCCGGCGCCAGGCTCTCGCCGGCCGCCGCCTCCACCGAGAAGCTGGTGAAGGGCGCCGACCGGTAGGTCGACACGGCCTCCGCCATGGGCGCGCCGTTCACGGTGAAGAGGCCGCCCTTCCCGGCATCCCCCTCGGACCGCACGGCGACGCGCGTGAACCGCGTGCTCAGGCGGAACATGACGACCCCGCCCTCCTTGCGGATGTCGGTGAGGGTGAGGCCGGACGGCTTCCCCGCGTCGGTGACCGACGACGGGAGGGACGCGGCGTGGAAGACCCGGTTCTCCCCTTCAGCGACCTGGTTGTTGCACCCCCTCAGCGGCCCGACGAAGGGGTACGTGTCCCCCGCGTTTCCCCGAGGGCACCCGGGGGTGGCGAGCTCGTTCAGCCCGTCGGCCTCGCGGATCCAGACGCCGAGGCGGGCGTGGGCGTTCACCTCGTTGGCGCTCCAGCGGGCGTCCACGATGTCCTGACTCACCCGCCAGACCAGCATGCCGTCGTTGTAGAGCCGCCCGTCGAAGCCCACGCGCTGCCGGTTCTCCAGGAGATAGAACTCCCTGGAGTCGTCGGCGGCGTCGATGCGGAGGACCCTCCCCGAGGTCTCCACCGCCGGGAGCGTGACCGTGCCCAGCTCCGTGTCCTGGGGGAGCGTCTGCACGTCGGCCCACCCCAGCGCCATCTTGCTCCACGCACCCAGGTGGCACGGGAAGTCGGGGGACTGGCCGTTGCACCCCCACGAGCCGGTCGCCATGAGGTCCCAGTTCCCCGCGCCCTGGTGCTTCCCGTTGGACTCCACCGTGTCGTACAGGTCGGGGAGCCCGAAGGCGTGCCCCAGCTCGTGGGTGAAGACGCCGATCTCGCTGAGGCCCGTGCCGCCGCAGGCATACGTCGGCTGGATCACGTAGTCGTCCACGCGGATGAAGCCGCCCCGCGCCGATGGTGTGGAGGTCACCCACCCGTTCGTGTCCCTGGCCTCCCGCGACGCGTGCCGGAGCGCCCACCGGTGGGACCAGATCCTGTGGTTCCGGTTGCTGGTCCCGCACTCAGCGCCCTGGCCCGGCTGCAGCACGGCCAGCACGTCCACGTACCCGTCGTCGTCCCCCGAGTTGGGGAGGCCGTCGGGGCCGTCGTTGTCGTACGCGCCCCAGTCGATGCCGGGAGGGAGCTTCCTGAGCAGGTCCACGATGAACGCCCCCGTGGTGCCCACCGTCAGGCCGCTCTGGCCGCCCGTGGCGGCCGTGTCCGAGAGCGCGGAGCGCACCCAATCGCTCACGTCCGCGTCCAGCCGCACCCGCCCGCCCGAGACCTCGTCGTAGTACGCCCGGATGGTCGCGTCCCCGCTCCCGAAGTACGCCTCGTGGATTCCCTCGCGCGTGAAGGGAACCGCGCCGGGAGGCGAATTGGAGTAGAGACCCAGGACGAGAGGGATCCGGAACGTCCCTTCCACGACGTCCTCCCTGGCTCCCAGGACCGCCGAAGGACCCACCCGGACAGCCTCGGCGCGCACCGTCTCCAGCTGCCGGAGCCGCTCCCCGAGGCGCACAGCGCGCCCGGTGCCGAACTCGAAGGCCCGGGGGAAGGCGGCGCGGGTCCGGTAGTACCCCTCCGGCAGCGGCGTCCCGTAGTGACGGGCGAGGAGCTCCACGTCCTGGGCGACCGCCGGGTGCGCGGCTCCGCCGGCGAGGGCGGCGCAGGCCAGGGCGAGGACGGCGGAGGGTCGGAGCATGGGGCGGGCGGCGTCTCCTGAGGGTTCGAGGCTCCGTACCCGCCCCGGAAGAGGCGGGTTCCTGCTCGGGCGAGCGACCGGGGCGGCGCTCCGCTCCCCGGGCCCGCCGTTACCTGTGCAGGTCCTCGCCGCGGATCCCCAGCTCGGCGCCCACGGCGCGCATCCCGTCGATGACGTTCTGGATGTGCTGGTTCCGCTCGACGCCGATGAGGGCGAGCCCCTTCTCCACGTCGTTCCTGTCCACGCCCGCGGCGAACGCCTTGTCCTTGAGCTTCTTCACCACCGACTTGGGCGTGAGGTCGTCGATCCCGGTGGGGCGCACGAGGCAACAGGCGAAGACGAGCCCAGAGAGCTCGTCGCACGCGTACAGCGCCCGGTCCAGGTCGCTCTCGGGCTGGACGCCGGTGAACTCCTCCCGGTGGGCGAGGACGGCGTGGAGGATCTCCTCGGGATACCCGAGCTCGCGCATGCGCTCCACCCCCTTGAGCGGGTGCTGCTCCGGGTGCTTCTCCCAGTCCAGGTCGTGGAGGAGCCCCGCCAGCCCCCACAGCTCCTCGTCGGCGCCGCGCAGGCGGGCGTACTGCCGGACCGCGGCCTCGACGGAGTACATGTGCTTGCGCAAAGCGTCGTTCTCCACCCACTCGTGGAGGAGTGCCAGGGCTTCGGTACGGTCGGGCATGGGATTCCTCGGGTTGGCGGCTCCGTCTCCCGTCAAAGTGGGGGATGGCGCTCCCGGGAAAAAGGGGACGGGCCGGGGCGGCGCACCCGCCCCCTGCCCCTCACACGCGCGACGAAGGGCACAGCCCCGCCACGGTGCACGCCCCGCAGCGCGGCTTCCTGGCGTCGCACACCCGGCGCCCGTGCCAGATGAGGAGGTGGGAGAGGAGCGTCCACCGT
>JBFYZE010000003.1:0-5014 GCA_041309665.1 Gemmatimonadales bacterium
TTCGGGGTGGCGGTTCTCGCTGTCGGGGCGGAGCGCGCGGGGGCGCAGGCGCGGGTGGACATCAGCCTGCTCGGGGCCGACCCGGTGGGCGAGCTTGGCCGCTACGTGGACGCGGGAGGCGGGATCCAGTTCGGCGGGGCGATCCCCCTGGACGGGCGGCGCGGACACCTCCGCCTGCGCACCGACTTCGGCTTCATCATCTACGGATACGAGAGCCGACGCGTGTGCCTGTCGGCGCCCGTGGGATGCCGCATCGAGCTCGACCTGAACACGACCAACGGCATCTTCTTCGGCGGCGTGGGCCCCGAGGTCGTGCTGGCCACGGGATCCGTCGAGCCGTACCTCAACGCCTCCATGGGGTTCTCGTACTTCGCCACCACGTCGTCGCTGGAAAGCACCTGGGACTCCGACGACTTCGCCAACACGACGAACTTCGACGACTTCATGTGGTCGTGGCGCGCGGGCGGAGGGATGCGGGTGCGCGTGTCCGGCGGCCGGCGGCCCGTGTTCATCGACCTGGGCGTGGAGCATCACCAGAACGGCCTCGCCGACTTCCTCACCGAGGGGGACATCGAGGACCACCCGGACGGGAGCATCACGCTCTATCCGAACCGTGCCGAGGCGAACATGACGGCCTTCCGCGTGGGCGTGTCCATCGGGTTCCGGTTGGTCGCGCGGGGGTCGTGACGGAGGCTCGTGCCGCGCGGGTCGTGCACGCCGGCGCGGCACACGGCTGAACCTAGCCTTCGAGCATCTCCCGCCGCACCGCGCCGCGGTCCGCCTTCCCGTTGGCGTTGAGCGGGAGCGCGGCCACCACCAGCCAGCGGCGCGGCCGCTTCGCCGCCGACAGGCGCTCGCGCACCCACTCCGCCAGGGCGTCCACGGCCACGGGCCCTCCCGCCCACACGAGCGCGGCGCCCACCACCTCCCCCCAGCGCTCGTCGGGGAGCCCGACCACGCAGGCGTCGCGCACGGCGGGGTGGGTCCGCAGCGCCGCCTCCACCTCGTGGGCGTCGACGTTCACCCCCCCTGACACGATGCGGTCCGAGCACCGGCCGGTGATCCAGAGATCCCCTTCCCCGTCCACCCGCCCCAGGTCTCCGGTGTGGTACCACCCCTCCCCGTCGCGGAGCGGCGTGTCGGTCCCCACGTAGCCGAGGGCGAGGGTGGCGCCCCGCACCAGGATCGCTCCGTCCGCGGCCAGGCGGAGCTCGGCTCCGTCCAGGGGTCGCCCCACCGTCCCCGGCTTGGCCCTCACGAGCCCAGGGGGCGCGGTGGCGACCTGGGAGGCCGTCTCGGTCATGCCGTAGGTGAGGGCCAGCGGCCATCCCTCTCGCAGCGCGCGCGCGACCAGGGCGAGAGGCGCGTGCGCCCCTCCCACCAGGGCACAGCGCAGCGTGTCGGGCGGGGGCGCGCCCCTCCGCTCCTCCAGGAGCTGGAGGAGCTGGGTGGGGACCACGGACATGTGGGTGACGCGCACCGCCGAACCGTCCGACGT
The DNA here is from genome assembly GCA_041309665.1 of Gemmatimonadales bacterium. GTDB lineage: Bacteria > Gemmatimonadota > Gemmatimonadetes > Longimicrobiales > Gaopeijiaceae > SZUA-318. Next base: position 1,499 of record JBFYZE010000003.1, read on the forward strand.
CTCCCCTCCGTCCACGAGCGCCGACGCGGACGCGGCCGTGAACCGCCCCCACGCCGCCAGCGCGCCCCCGAGCAGGATCGACCGCGTGACCAGGGCGATCCCCCCCACGTGGGCCACCGACAGGGAGGCGAGCCAGACGTCGTCGGGTACAAGCTCCAGCCGCGCCGCCACCGCCAGGGCGCTCGCCCGCAGGTTGTCCGCGGAGAGCGCCACGCCCCTGGGCCGACCGGAGGTGCCCGACGTCCACAGGATGGCCTGGGCTCCCGGCGCGGCCCCGTCCAGGGCCGACACCGCCTCCCTGCGCTCGGCCTCGGTGAGCCTGGGGTTGAGCGGCGCCGGGGTGGCGCCGAGCCTCCAGAGAGCCAGGAGGGTGACGATCCCCGGCGCGTCCGGCTCCAGCGTGACGGCATGCACCGAGCCCGCGCCCACACCCTCGCGCTCCAGCTCAGCAGCGCGCCGGTCCACGGCCCGGTCGAGCTCCGCGTAGCTCCACGTACGCTCCGGCGACACCAGCGCCGGGCGCTCCGGATCGCGGTGCACGGCCTCGGCGAGGAAGTCCGCCACGTCCGAGCGGGCGTCGCTCCCCATCATCCCAGGGCGAGCCCCAGCGCGAGGAAGGCGCCGTAGAGGGCGACCACGCGGGACGTCTCCCCGAGGGCCGGGAGGAGCTCCCGGGGATTCTGGAACGTGAGAACCCGGCGCAGCGGGGAGAGGCACAGGGGAGCCACGAGGAGCGTGGCCAGGGACGTGCGGGGCCACGCCAGCCACGCCAGGCCCACGACGGGCACGGCCAGCGCCACGGCCAGGAGGAAGGCGTACTCCAGCCTCGTGCCCACCACGCCGAGCCGGACGGCCAGGGTGCGCTTCCCCGCCTTGGCGTCGGTGGGGATGTCGCGGAGGTTGTTCACGACCAGGATGGCGGTGGTGAGCGCCCCCATGGCCACGCCGGCCAGGAGCGCGTCCTGGGGCCAGATGCGCCCCTGCGCCCAGACGGTGCCGCCCACCGCCACGAGCCCGAAGAAGAGGAACACGAAGAGATCGCCCAGGCCGTGGTACGCCAGGGGCCAGGGCCCGCCGGTGTAGAGCACGGCGCACGCCAGCGATGCGAGCCCGAGCACGAGTATGGGCCACCCGCCGGCCCACACCATGTACACGCCCACGAGGAGGGCGGCCGCCATGACGAGGAGCATCCCCCGATACACGGCACCCGGAGTGAGGAGGCCGGCCTGGGTCACGCGCACGGGGCCCACGCGCTCGTGCGTGTCGCCGCCCCGCACGAAGTCGTAGTAGTCGTTGGCAAGGTTCGTGGCGATCTGGATCAGGAGGGCGCCCACCAGCGCGCCGAGCGCCGGGAGCGGCGAGACGACGTCGTGGAGCGCCGCCACCCCCACCCCAGCCACCACCGGCGCCGCGGCGGCGGTGAGGGTCTTGGGGCGGGCGGCCAGGATCCAGGCGTGCGTCCGGTCGTTCACCCGCCGCCCGCTACCAGGGGAGCCAGGGGTACTTCCGGAAGTCGGGCTTCCTCTTCTCAAGGTATGCCCGTTTCCCCTCCTGCCCCTGCTCGGTCATGTAGAAGAGGAGCGTGGCGTTCCCCGCCAGCTCCTGGAGCCCGGCCTGCCCGTCCACGTCGGCATTCATGGCGCTCTTGAGGAGGCGGATGGCCAGGGGCGACTTGTCGAGGATGTCCTGGGCCCATTCCCACCCCTCGTCCTCCAGCCGGTCCACCGGCACCACCTTGTTCACCAGCCCCATGTCCAGCGCCTCCTGGGCGGAGTACTGGCGGCACAGGTACCAGATCTCGCGGGCCTTCTTCTGCCCCACGATGCGCGCGAGGTAGGAGGAGCCGAACCCGCCGTCGAAGGAGCCCACGATGGGCCCGGTCTGGCCGAAGACGGCGTTGTCCGCGGCGATGGTGAGGTCGCAGATGACGTGGAGCACGTGGCCGCCCCCGATGGCGTACCCCGCCACGAGCGCGATCACCGGCTTGGGCATGGAGCGGATGTAGCGCTGCAGCTCCAGCACGTTGAGGCGGGGCACGCCGCTGGCGCCCACGTAGCCGGCCTCGCCGCGGACCCGCTGGTCGCCCCCGGAACAGAAGGCGTACTTCCCGTCCTTGGCCGGGCCGTTCCCGGTGAGGAGCACCACGCCGATCCCCGGGTCCTCTCCTGCGTCGCGGAACGCCTCGATCATCTCCAGGAGCGTGTCGGGGCGGAAGGCGTTGCGCACCTCGGGACGGTTGAAGGCGATGCGCGCGACACCGTCGCACTTGTGGTACGTGATGTCCTCGTATCGCTTCGCTTCCTTCCAATCGGGCTTGTCCATGGGCTCGCCGGAGAGGGGTTGGAGGAGTGTGGGGAAGAGCGTGGGCCGCGCCGTCGGTGAGGGCTACCCCAGGGCCGCCCGGACGCTCCCGGCCACCGCGTCGCACAGCTCCCGGCGCCGCCGGTGCACCGCCGTGCGGTCGGTGCGCACCCGCAGGATGCGCGTTCCCCCGGCCGCGAGAGCCCGCGCCAGGGCGTCGCGGACGTCCGAGGGCGCCGCGTCCTCCAGGGGGATCCCGTGCAGGCGCGCGGCGTGGTGGAAGTCCAGGCCGTGGGGAGTGGCGAACAGGGGCGTGAACCAGGGCTCCTGGTCGCGCACCGGGAGCATGTGGAAGATCCCTCCGCCGTCGTTGTCCACGAGGACGAACACCACCGGTGCGTCGGCCTCCCGGCTCCACAGAAGGCCATTCTGGTCGTGGAAGAGCGCCACGTCTCCGAGGACGCACACGGTGGCGCCGGCGGTGGCGGAGGCCGCGCCGAAGGCCGAGGACACGATGCCGTCGATGCCGCTCGCGCCCCGGTTCCCAAGAACGGTCACGCTCTCCGTCCGGGGCGCCGCGAACGCGTCCAGGTCCCGGATGGGCATGGAGCTGGACACGAACAGGGTGGACCCGGCAGGCGCTGCGCCGGCCACCGCCGCCAGGATCTCCCCCTCGTAGGGCTCCCCGCCGGCTGCGGCCTCCACCGTGGCCCGGGTCACGGCCGCCGCCGCTCCCCAGGCCCAACTCCAAGCCGAGTCCGCGCCCCGGCCCGCATTGCCCGCCAGGATGCGCAGGGTATCCGCTGCGTCGGCGTGCACGTAGTCGGTGGCCGCGGCGGCGTGGTCCTTCCAGCGCCCGCCCCCGTCCACCACCACGTGGCGCACCCCGGCGTGGTGCTCCATCCACCCATGGAGGGCCCTCGACGTGGGGCTCGCCCCGACCCTGAAGATGAGATCGGGCTCGAGGCGCTCCCGGACGTACACGTCGCGCAGGAAGAGGTCGTAGCCGTCCACCACCTGCGCTCCCGCGGACGGACGGAAGCGGGCGCCGCTGAGGGGGTCGGCCAGGAGGGGGAAGCCGGTGACGGCCGCCAGTCGCACCGCGGCCTCGCCCACCCGCCAGGGCTCGGGGTTGGGCCCCGCGACCACCACCCCGTTCCGGGCCTCGGCAACCAGCGTGCTCAGGCGCGCCAGCTCCGCGGCGGAGGCGCCACG
>JBFYZE010000004.1:0-4855 GCA_041309665.1 Gemmatimonadales bacterium
GGCTCCCGCGCCGCCAGCGGCGTGATCCAGATCCGCACCCGCCGGGGTTCGGGGCTGGAAGAGGGACGTACCGAGTTCATGGTCCGGACGGAGTACGGACAGAACCAGCTCGGCCGGACCATCGATCTGGCCCAGCACCACTACTATCTGACCAACGCCTCGGGCGACTACGTGAACGCCGGCGGGACGGTGGTGGACAGGGAGGCCCGGGTGGCCCGCCCCGAGGCCGAGCGTTTCCTGGACGTCGCCTACTCGGACCGGACCTTCGACCACATCGAGCAGTTCTTCGATCCCGGGAGCTTCAGCACCACCTCCGTGACCCTGTCGCGGAACTCCTCGACCACCAACTTCCTCACCTCCTTCGGCACGAGGAGGGAATCGGGGGTGGTGCTGGACCACGGGGGCTTCGAGATGAACAGCCTCCGGCTGAACCTGGACCACCGGCTGGGGACCAGCCTCGAGTTCCGCTTCAGCGGCTTCCACAGCCGTTCCGACCGGGACGAGCTCCCCGGGGACACCTTCTTTGACCTGGTCCAGCAGGCTCCCGACGCGGACCTGCTCCAGCCCGATCCCGACTGTTCCCCCTACGCCTGGTGGACCGATCCCCTGGGCGTGACCCCCAACCCCATCTACGACCTGTACGTCCGGCTGGACGACGAGCAGCGGAGGCGGACGCTGGCAAGCGGGGACCTGCGCTGGTCGCCGGCGGGGTGGGTCTCCCTGGAAGGCAACGCGAGCTATGACAGCTCCGACCGCCTTCAGCGTCTTTACTTCCCCCGGGGCATGAAGACCGACATCGCCGCCTGGGAGCAGGGGATCATCCGGCGGGGAAGCGGGACCACCACGGCCCTCAACGCCTCTCTCAGCGCCAACTTCAAGGGGACGATCGGCGACCTGGCCATGCGCGGCACCGCCCGCGCTCTCGTGGAGAAGGAAGACTACGAGTTCTTCGAGGCCGAAGCGGCCGGGCTCACGGTGGGGGACGTCAACGACCTCAACGCCGGCACCACCCCCAACGTGACTGGCTCCACCGAGGACATCCGCGCCGAGGGGTTTTTCCTCCTGGGCGGGTTCGATTACAAGGGGAAGTACATCGCAGACGGCCTGGTGCGCCGCGACGGCAGCTCCCTCTTCGGCCCCGAGGATCGGTGGCACACCTACTTCCGGGCCAGTGGGGCCTGGAGGATGGCGGAGGAGCCCTGGTGGCCGGTGGAGGCGGTGGACGAGTTCAAGCTCCGCTACTCGATCGGGACCGCGGGTGGACGCCCCTCCTACGCAGACCGCTTCGAGACCTACTCCTTCGGTGAGGCCGGAGCTCTGGAGAAGTCCACGCTCGGCAACCGCTACCTCAAGCCCGAACGCGCCCGGGAGCAGGAGTTCGGGCTGGACATGGTGTTCAAGAACAGGGTTTCGCTCCAGATCTCCCACGCGCGGGTCCTGACCGAGGACCAGCTCATCCTCATCCCACTCCCCGCCGCCTTCGGGTTCTCCTCCCAGTGGCAGAACGCCGGCGCCGTGGAGGGCACGAGCTGGGAGGGCACGGTGGAGGCGACGCTGATCCAGCGGGAAGGGCTCTATTGGTCCCTTGGATTGGTGGCGGACCGCTCACGCAACAAGATCACCGAGTTCGACCGCGCCTGCTACCGCACCGGCACCGACAACGCATTCTACCGCTGCGAGGGCGAGACGCTGGGGGTGATGTACGGCAACCGCTTCCTCAGCAACCCATCCGGGCTTCCGGAAGGTGCGGACCCGGGCCAGTTCCAGGTGAACGACGAGGGCCACCTGGTATGGGTGGGCGCCGGCGGCGACTGGCGGAACGCCCAGTGGGGCACGACCGGCACGGTGAACGGCACCACCTACAAGTGGGGCCATCCCATCCTGGAATACGACGAGACGGGTTCTCCGGCGGTGAGTCGCATCGGCGACTCGAACCCGGACTTCCGGTGGGGGGTGTCCTCCACGGTGCAGTGGAAGGGCGTGTCCATCTTCGGGCTGGTGGATGCCCAGGTGGGCGGAAACGTGTACAACCGGACCAACCAACGCATGTACCAGTACTTCCGCAGCGGAGACGCGGACCAGGCGGGGCGGCCGGAGGAGTTGAAGAAGACGACCGACTACTACCTCACCCTCTACGGGGCGAACCTCATCAACTCCCGCTTCGTGGAATCGGGCGCCTACGTCAAGTTCCGCGAGCTCTCGGTGCGGTGGGCCGTGCCGACCCAGTACTTCGGCCGGCTCGAGGCGGTGGGGCTCCGGAACCTTACTCTCTTCGCCGTGGGACGGAATCTCTACACCTTCTCGGACTACAAAGGGTACGACCCCGAGGTGGGATCCCCGCTCCAACGGATCGACAGCTACGCCTACCCGCAATTCCGCACCCTGACTGCCGGTGCCGAGATCCGGTTCTGAGGAGGGCCGAGACCATGCTACATCTTAGAACTCTGATCGTGGCCGGTGCGCTGGGCGTGGCCCTGTCGGGCTGCATGGACCTGGACGTCACCAACCCGAACGTCCCGGACCGGGAGCGGGTGCTGAGCCGCGCGGACGAGGTGGAAACCCTCGTCGCTTCCTCCTTTCGCCAGGTCTACAACCGCGCCCAGGAGAACTACCCCAACCTGGCGCTGGGGGCCATGGCCGACAACATCACCGGGGGGTTCTTCGACTACTCGGTGGCCGACGTTTCCAATGAGCCCCGCACGGCATGGAACAACAGCTCCCTGAACACCCGCAGCGGCCTGGCCGAGAACCCGTGGTACGACATGTACGGGGTGATCTCGAGCGTGAACGACGCGCTCACGGCCATCGACCAGGGGCTGGTGATCGGCGACGCGGCCCGTACGGCGCGCGCCCGGGCCTTCGCGAAGATGGTCCAGGGGATCGCGCACGGGTACCTGGCCATGCTCTACGACCAGGCTCTGGTGGTGGACGAGAACACCGACCTGGAGGCGCTCGATCCCACCGTCTTCGCGCCCTACACCGAGGTGGCGGCCGCCGCCCTCGCCATGCTGGACGAGTCCATCGCCCTCAGCCAGGCGACCTCCTTCCAGGTCCCCGGATCCGTGGACTGGATCAACGGGATCACCCTGAGCAACACCGACCTGGCTCGGGTGGCCAGCTCGTACGCGGCCCGGATCCTGGCCTACACGCCCCGCACGCCGGCCGAGCGGGCGGCGGTGAACTGGAGCCAGGTGCTGGCCCGGGTGGACGCCGGCATGCAGTACGACCTGGCCCCCGACGGTCTCCTCGCCGTGTGGGAAAGCAACATGCGGCGGCTGTTCGCCCGCGTCCGCACCCGCCCGGGGGACCACGTGCGCGTGGACTACTACGCCCTGGGTCCCGGTGACACCAGCGGCGGCTTCCAGACCTGGCACGCCACGCCGTCGGCGAACCGCCAGCCCTTCCAGATGAGCACGCCCGACCGCCGGACCCAGGGGGCGGCCAGCGCCACGGCGCTGGGCAAGTACTTCGGGCTCAACAAGAACAGCATCTGGTCGGCCGACCGCGGCACCCACCGCTGGTCGTGGTACTACTTCCTCCGGTCGGGCGCGGGGGACACCTATTACCTCGGTCCCCAACCCACGATGACCAAGGTGGAGATGGATCTCCTCAAGGCCGAGGCGCTCATCCGCCTGAACCGGGCGGCGGAAGCCGTCACCCTCATCAACCTCAGCCGCCAGGCCAACGGGCAGTTGCCTCCCGTGACCGTGGACGGCCCGCCGGCGGGCAACGATTGCGTGCCCCGCAAGGTGGTGTCGGGGGCGTGCGGGAGCCTGTGGGACGCCCTCATGTACGAGAAGAACCTCGAGATGACCGGGATCGAGGGCTCCGTTTCCTGGTGGGACGCCCGCGGGTGGGGCACTCTCCAGGAGGGGACTCCCGTTCAGCTGCCCATCCCCGGAAGAGAGCTCGAGAACCTGGCGCTTCCGGTCTACACATTCGGCGGCAACGCCGGGGGAGGCGCGCCGGCGCCCCAGTACAATGCCTGCCCATCGGGGGTGAGCCTGGCACGCTGCTCCGGGTAGGGCGCTGGGCCCGGGAGAACGCTGGAAAGCCGCGACCCGGGTTGGCAAGCAGGAGGTGAGGGGTGGGGGCCCGGAAGGCCCCACCCCTCTCTTGCCGGGCTATCCGGTGGATCCCGTCTCCACGAGGATGGCCCGCTCCACGTGGCGTGACCCCAATCCCGGCAGGCGCCCGGCATCAGCCGAGTCCAACGCTCGCACCGATTCCACGATCTCAATGGGGATTTCGTGGAGCGTGTCGACTCCTCCTACCATGGATCCGTTCACGAACACCACGATCTCAGTCTCCAGGCGGGTGCTGCGGCCTCCGCGACTCCGGAGCCAGAGGGGCCGAAGGCGCTCGATGAGCTGGTAGGCATCGCTGACCCCGGCGCGGCTGACCTCCTCGTGGGTGATGAGGTTCCTTTCGCCGGCGGGGCCGCGCGTGGAGGCGGAACACCCTCCGACGCACAAGGGAAGGAGGAGAAGCAGGAGGGTCGGCATGGAAAAGGGGGAGAAGCGCATGAGCCGGTCCCTCCGGAGGGGGGCTAACGGGTCCAGGGTGGCGCGCTCCGGAGGAGGACCCCGTGCCCCGGGGAGCATCGGAGCGCGGCAGTTCGCTCCGATCGATTCTACCGAAGCTCCTCTTCCTGTGCCAGGGACCGGATGGCGCAACCCCAACGGATCCTTCGCCGGGCGTAGGGAACCCCTTCCTGACCCTCTTCCCGACCTGACGATCGACCCGGCCGGGACGCCAGGAAACTCACGCAGAGCCCGAAGGCCGATTGGTCCCCGCCGTACCCACCCCCCTCCAGCGCCAGGCGGGAGAGCCAGAGCCCGGTGATGGGGTGCCA
>JBFYZE010000005.1:0-14107 GCA_041309665.1 Gemmatimonadales bacterium
CGGGGCGGCGGCCGTCCTCGTCCTGCAGTCCGCGCCATGACCCACGTCCCCCATGGGACGGCCCCCCCGAAGGTCAGCGTGGTGGTCCCCACGCTGAACGAGGAGCAGTACCTTCCCGTGCTGCTCGCCTCGCTGGCGGCGCAGACGCTCCGCGTGCACGAGGTGATCGTGGCCGACGCCGGGTCCTCGGATCGCACGGCCGAGCTTGCCTCGGCTGCGGGCGCCCGCATCGTGCCCGGCGGTCACCCCGGCGTGGGCAGGAACGCGGGAGCACGGACCGCCACCGGCGAATGGCTCCTCTTCCTCGACGCCGACGTACGACTCCCGACCGACGCCCTGGAGGTGGCCTTCGCCGAGATGGAGCGCGAGGGACTGGACTCGGCGAGCTGCTGGTTCGTCCCGGACTCGGAAGACTCCTTCCTCCGCCTGAACCACTGGGCGAGCTCACACTACTTCCGCATCTCGTCGAAGCTGCGCTGGCCACACTCCATCGGGGCCTTCCTCCTGCTCCGGAAATCGGACCACGACCGGATCGGCGGGTTCGACCTCACCATCAAGGTCGCCGAGGACCAGGACTATGTGCGCCGGCTCTCCAGGATCGGGCGGTACGGCTTCCTCCGGCACCCGAGCGTGATCATCGCCGCCCGTCGATTCCAGATGGAAGGGAGCCTCGCCACGAGCCTGAAGTGGATCGGCATCGAGCTCCATCGCCTGGTCATCGGGGAGATCCGGGGCGACTACTTCCGGTACTTCAAGTAGCCGCGGCACGCCCCTGGGGGCCCTTCGGGGGCATCCGGAATTGTAACGATTTGACATCGTTCAGGTGACTGTATTAGCTACCAATCAGTCACGGTTGGGAGCTGGATCGTTGCGCGGGTCGGGCACGATCCCCGAGCAGGAGGCCACATGAGGATACGGAGCGTCTGCCGGGCGGCCCTGGTGGCCTTCGCGGTGCTGGGCTCCTCCGCGTGCGCCTCGGCCGGGAACCCCTGGCTGTCCCATGCCCGGGGGGAGCGCGCGAAAGCGCTGGCAGCGGACCTCGACCGGCTCTGCCCCGTCGTGGTGCAGAACGCGACCGGGCAGGTGGTGGAGGCCCTGGTGGACCTCGACGGCGTGGACCGGAGCCTCGGGCTCCTCGCCGAGGGCCAGAGCGCCACCGTGGGCGTGGACTGCAGCGCCCGCCGCGTCAGCGCGAAGGGGATCTCCCAGAGCCTGGGGCTCGCCGAGGTGGCTCGCTACGCGAAGTCCGTCCCCCTGGACGCCACCAGCGAGACGAGCCTCCGCTTCACCTGGGCCGACCAGACCCGCTGGTAGGAGCGGGGCGCCCTAACCCGACCCTGGCGGAGCACGGCGAGCGGAGCTTGACGCCCGGGGCCCTCGCGCCGAGCCTTCGGCGCTATGGACGCCTCGCTCGCCTCCCTGCTGCGCCACCCCGCCGTGGCCCGCGCCTCCGCGCTCTGCCGCGAGCACGACGAGCGGACGCTCGCCTCTCAGATCGAGCTCACCTCCATCCCGGCACCACCGTTCGCGGAGGCGGCCCGAGCGCGCCGCATGGCCGAGCTCCTGGTCGAGGCGGGAGCCGCGGACGTTCGCACGGACGACCTGGGGAACGTGCTCGGCGACCTCCCCGCCGCGCCTGGCCAGGCCCCGTCCGGCCGGGCACCCCTCGTCCTCTCAGCCCACCTGGACACGGTGTTCGGGGCGGAGGTCCCCATCGAGGTGACCCGCGAGGGGGATTCGCTCCGCGGCCCCGGGATCTCCGACGACGGGCGGGGACTCGCCGTCGTGCTCGCCGTGGTCCTGGCGCTCCGGGAGGCCGGCGTGCCGCTCGCCCGCCCGGTCCTCGTGGCCGCCAACGTGGGAGAGGAGGGGCTGGGGGATCTCCGGGGCGCCCGCCATCTGGTGGGGCCCGGGGGACAGGGGCACGGCGCCGCGGGCTTCATCTCCGTGGACGGAGGAGGCCTGGACCGGGTCGTGACCCGGGGGGTCGGCTCACGGCGCTTCCGCGTGACCGTGCGGGGTACCGGCGGCCATTCGTGGCAGGACTGGGGAATCTGCAACCCCATCCACGCCCTGGCCGGCGCGGTCCGGCAACTGGCGTCCTCAGCGCTCCCGGCCGATCCCCGCACCACGCTGACGGTCGCCCGCTGGGGGGGAGGCACGAGCATCAACGCCATCCCGCAGACCGCGTGGGTGGAAGTGGACACGAGGAGCACCTCCGAAGCGGAGTTGGAGCGGCTCGAGGGAGCCGTGCGATCCGAGGCGGCGCGCGCGCTGGCGGACGAGAGCGCCCGGGCCTCCGGACCTTCCCTCACCCTGGAGCTGGAGCGGGTGGGGCGGCGCGCCGCCGGCGCGACCGACCCGGAGCACGCGCTGGTCCGCGCGGCGGTGGCGGCCACCGAGTGCGTGGGGGTGAAGCCCGCGCTGGTGGCGTCCTCCACCGACGCGAACGCGGCCATGGCGGCGGGGATCCCCGCGGTGACGATGGGGGGCGGAGGCGAAGCGGGGCTCGCGCACACCACGGAGGAGTGGTATCGCAACGCAGGCGGCCCAGAGGGCGTGCTGCGCGCCCTCTGGACCGTGGTCGGGTATTGCGGGATCGAGCCTTAGGCTCCTTCCACCACCGAGTGGTCCGTCACCAGGAAGGTGCCGGACACGTGTCGCACCACGGCGTGCCCGCCCACCAGGGAGTGGCGGATGCGGGCGTGCTCCAGGACCGCGCCGGGGCCCACGACCGTGTCGCTGATCTCGCACTGCTCCGCCCGGGCGCCCTCCTCCAGGGTGACGTTGGGCCCGATGCGGCCGCCCCGCACCACCACGCCCGCCTCGATGCGCACCGGCTCGATGATCTCGGCGTGCTCCACCGTCGCCGAGGCGGCGATCCCGCCGTGGCGGGTCTGGAGCAGGTGGGCGTTGGTCTCGAGCAGCGTCTCGGGCTTCCCCGCGTCCCACCATCCCTCAACCGGAGCGGTGAAGATCCTGGAGCCGCGGTCCACCATGTACTGGAACGCGTCGGTGAGGAAGAACTCCCCTCCGGGGCCTGGAGGCGAGCTCAGCGTGTGGTGGATGCCCTGGAAGAGGAGCTTGTGGTCGCGGATGTAGTAGAGGCCGATGTTCGCCAGCTTGGAGACGGGCTCCTTCGGCTTCTCCACGATGGTCTCCATCGTCCCGTCGTCACGGGTGATGATGACCCCGAAGCGCTGGTAGTCCTCCACCTCCTTCGCCCAGATGATCCCGCCGAACTCGGCACCCAGCCTCTTCACCAGGCCGTAGTCCACCTCCAGCACGGCGTCGGCGAAGACGATGAGGACCTCCTCGTCCACGAAGGGCTCCGCCAGCGCCACCGCGCCGGCTGTCCCGTCCTGAACCTCCTGCAGCACGTAGTGCACCTTCAGGTCGGGGTACTCCCTGGCCATCCACTCCTGCACGGCGTCACGGAGGTAGCCGACGATGAAGACCATCTCGTGGACGCCCACGGCGATGAGGTCGTCCAGGATGTAGGCCAGCACGGGCTTGCCCGCGACCTTCAGGAGGGGCTTGGGAGTATGATGCGTGTGCGGCCGGAGGCGTGTGCCTTTGCCGGCCAACGGGATGATGGCTTTCATTTCACGTGGGGTGGGGAGGACGCGGATGGCTGGCAAACTATATTCCAGGCCGCGGCCCAGTGTAAACCGACCTGCCTCCCGCACCCCGGATCGGAGTCCTTCCATGACATCCCCACGCGCGCTCCCTGCCCTCGCCCTCCTCGGCGTCCTGACGGCCTGCGGCGGCCAGGCCGTCGCGGCCCAGGCCGCCCCGCCTCCGGCCCCGGCGACCCCCGCGTTCGTCGAGGTCAGCGGCTCGGCCACCGTGAGCGTGGCGCCGGACCGGGTCCGTGCTTCCTTCGCGGTGGAGACCCAGGGCACCGACGCCGACCAGGCCGCGAGCCGCAACGCCCAGCTCATGGACGCGGTCATCCGGGCGGTGCGGGGCTCGGGCGTGGCCGGGGTGAAGGTGGAGACCTTCGGGTACAACCTCCGCCCCGTCTACACCGTGACCGACGACAGGCCCATCCAGAGACAGGTCATCGCCGGGTACACGGCCCTCAACAACGTCCGGGCCAGCGCCACCGACGTGGCGGGGGCCGGCCGCCTCATCGACGCGGCCATCCGGGCCGGCGCCAACCGGGTCTCGTCCCTGGCCTTCGAGGCCTCGGACACCGGCCCGGCCCGCCAGGAGGCCCTCACCCAGGCCGTTCGCGCGGCCACCGCCCAGGCGGAGACCATGGCCAGCGCGCTGGGCCGCGCCCTGGGTGCCCCCCTGGAGGTGCGGGGTGGTGCCGAGCAGCCCTACCCACGCGCCGGGGGGGACATGATGTTTCGCGCCATGGAGGCCGCCGTGGACACCCCGATCGAGGCCGCAGACCTCACCGTGAGCGCCAGCGTGACCATCCGGTTCGCCCTCGGCGGCGCCCTGGAGGGCCGTTGAGCAAGGACCCCATCGCCACCGCCCGGGCCCGGGCGCAGACCGATCCCTTCTCCCCCAACCCCCGGCTGAGGGGGCGCACGTACGCCATCCCCTTCGAGCGGGTGTGGTCCAACTCCCTGGCCGCCATCCAGGGCGATCTGCCCCGCTGGAAGCTGCTCAGCCACGACGACCAGAAGGGCGTCATCCTGGCCGAGGCCCGCACCGCCATCCTGCGCAGGGACGTGGACATCCACGTCCGCATCGGCCTCGACGACAACGGCCAGACCCGGGTGGACGTGCGCTCCGCGCTGCGGGGCGCCCACGGGGACCTGGGCTCCACCACGCGCCTCATCGCCGCATTCCTCCATCAGCTGGACCGCCGGCTCGCCGCGTCCCCCTCCCAGATCCTCGACCCCACCCGCCCGCCACGCTGGACGGCATGAAGCGCCTCCTTCCCCCCGCCCTCGTCGCGGGCGCCCTGCTCCTGGCCGGGTGCGGCGGCGCGGAGGACGACGCCGCCGCGGAGCCCGAGGCGGAGGGGGCGGAAGACGCGGCGGCGAACTTCCGGGGCCGGATCTACGAGCGGAACCTCGTGTTCATGTCGCTCTCCGAGGACAGCTCCTTCGTGGTCCCTTGGGTCATGTCAAGCCAGACCCGGCCGGGGAGCGTGCGGCGCTCGGCCAGGGGACTCGTGGCCCGCGGCGGCACCTGGGAGGAGTTCTACGACGAGCTCTGGGAGACGCCCCCTACGCGGACGCCCTGGCGCATCCTCCCCCACGGCAACCTCAGGCTCCTCGTCGGGGAGGGCGACGCCGTGGAAGGGGTCATCTTCTCCCAAGGGCAGCGCCAGCTGGAGGTGGAGGTCACCGGGGGCCTGCTCATGGAGTGGACGGGAACCCGCGGCCAGGTGTACCGGCTCCTCAATGGGGCCGCGTACCTCTCCGACCAGCGCCTCCAGGGGCTCCTCCTCGACATGAGCCGGGTGCACGGAGCCGAGGAGGAGGCGCAGGGCGACTGGGCCTTCCTCGCGTCCGGCGACTCGCTGCAGGTGATTCTCGAGAACCCCGCCGCAGCGCCGCCCAACACGCCGGGAGCCTACCGGATCTGGGCGCGCCTGGAGTACAGGGACCTGCAGTGGCCGGCGGTGAACGTGGACTGGGCCGACGTGAGCGCCTTCGCGCCGGCGCGCCAGGACATCCCCGTGTCCTGGACCATCAGCACCGACGACGAGGGCGTGGAGGGCGTGCTCCAGGTGCAGGCCGCCCACGTGGAGGCCGGCCAGGGGGCGGGGCCGCTGCTCCCCGTGGACGCCCTCTTCCTCGTGGTGGGCACCCTGCGCGTGGAAGGGCGCACGTACCCGGTGCGCGGCCTCTTCCGGCACACCCGGCCGTGAGCCCCGACCTGATCCGGGACCTCGTCGCCATCGGGTTCGGCGCCCTCTCCGGGGGACTCACGAACCAGGTGGCCATCTGGATGCTCTTCCACCCCTACGAGCCCCCCCGCATCGGCCGGTGGAGGATCGGCTTCTTCCAGGGCGCGGTGCCCAAGAACCAGCCCCGCCTGGCCGCCGCCATCGGGCGCACGGTCGGGAACCGGCTTCTGACCGCCGAGGACCTGACCAGGACCTTCGCCCGCCCCGAGTTCCGCCAGGCCTTCGACCAGAAGCTCGGCGCGTTCGTGGACGAGGCACTGACCAGGGAGCGGGGCTCGCTGAGGGAGATGCTCCCCCCCGCGGTGATCGCCGAGCTCGAGCCCGTGGTGGACGAGGCCGTGGAGCTGGTGGTGACGCGGGTGGACGAGTACCTGGCTTCCGAGCGCTTCGAGGAGACCATGGCGCGCCGGACCGGGGAGATGGTCGCGCTGGTGGCCGACCAGCCCATCGGCGAGATGCTCACGCCCGCCCGGGAGGAGGCGCTGGAGAGCGCGGTGGAGGCGTGGCTCGAGGGAGCGGTGGAGAGTGAGGACTTCCACCGGGCGGTGGACGACTACCTGAGCCGGGGGGCAGAGCGGCTCCTCGCTCCCGGGCGCACCTTCGAGGACATCCTCCCCCGTGGGTTGGTGGGTGCGGTGGAGAAGGCCATCGCCTCGTACCTCCCCCTCGCGATCGAGCGCCTCGGCAAGCTGCTGGAGGACGATGCGGCCCGCGCCCGCCTGGAGGCCACGGTCCACGACCTCCTCCACCGCTTCCTGAGGGACCTGAAGTTCCACCAGCGCGTGGTGGCCCGCCTCGTGATGACCGAGGACACGGTGGACAAGGTGCTGGACACCATCGAGCGCGAGGGCGCGGAGCGCCTCTCCGAGGTCCTCAAGGACCCGGCGGTGCAGGATGCCATGGCGCGTGGGGTCAACGAGGCCATCGTGGACTTCCTGCGCCGCCCGGTCACCTCGGTGCTGGGCGAGGCGGAGGACCCGAGCGTGGCGGAGGCGCGCAGCACCCTGCTCGCCTGGGTCGTGGGGATGGCCCGGGACCCGGCGACCCGGGACTTCGTGGTGGAGAAGCTCCGCGGCGCCATGGACAAGGCGGGCGACCGGACCTGGGGCGAGGTCCTCGCGCGCGTGCCCCCCGAGCGGCTGGCGTCTTGGGTGGTGGCGGCCGCTCGGAGCGAGACCGCCGCCCGGACCTACCGGGAGGGAGCGGGCCGTCTGGCCGCCAAGCTCCTTGACCGGCCCATCGGCACCCCGGCCGCCTGGCTCCCCGCCGGCGCTCCCGCACGCATCGAGGCCGCGCTGGCCGACCCTCTGTGGGACTGGCTGCAGGCGCAGGTCCCGGACGTGGTGGAGCGCCTCGACGTGGCCCGGCGGGTGGAGCAGAAGGTGCTCGAGTTCCCCATGCCCAAGATGGAGGAACTCGTCCGCAAGGTGACGGACCGGGAGCTCAGGCTCATCGTGCGCCTCGGATACGTGCTGGGCGCCATGGTCGGGCTCGTCCTCGTGACCGTCCAGCACCTGCTGCGCTGACGGTCTCGCGGCTAGCGGCGCCCGGGGCGCCCCACGCGGAAGCCACGCCCGGCGCTCGAGGCCCCCGTTCCGATGTGGCGCTGCGCCCAGGCCAGCGGCGTGAAGCGCCGCTTCACCTTCCGGGACTCGGGGAGGGGGTTGCGCATGGTGCGCTCCACGTCCTCCACCGACGGCACGCGGCCGGGAAGACCGAGCCAGATCCCGAGGCCCAGCGCGGCGACGGCGCCCAGGATCAGGCCCAGCATGGCCGCGAGTGCGTCAGGCCTTCCCCACCGACTCCAGGAGCAGGAGCACGAGCCCCACGGAGAGGATGATGGCCACCGCGTTGGTCCCCACGGCCACCAGGCCCACGACCGTCCAGAAGACCATGTGGGTGAAGAGGTATCCGCCGGGAACCAGTTCGCGCATGGAGAGGTGGGGCTGAGAGGGTCCGAAGGAGGGAATTGGAGAATATGCGGTGCGCCGGGGGGTCTGTCACCCCCGCCGGGGCGCCCCGGTCAGTCCGGCACGTCGTAGCGGTCGGGTGCCCTCTCCGTGTCCTCGGCGCGTCTCCGGGCCTCGGCGAGGTAGCCTGGTTCGAGACCGAGAAGGTTGCTGATCTTCCTCATCAGATAGTCCTCCTTCGAAGCGAGCGTCCCGTCGGAGTAGACCAGCCCCCACATGATCTCGGCCAGCACCACCTTCTGCCCGACGGAGTAGCTCTCGGCGATGAGGTTGGTGAACTGCCAGAGGTCCACGGCGTCGGTCCGGGCCTGGTCCGCCAGCTCGAGGAGCCTGTCGGCGTCCGCCGCGTCGAGCCCCATGTGGCGCCGGATGGCCCCCTCGACGTGGCCGCGCTCCTCGTCGGAGAAGTGATCGTCGGCATACGCCAGCTCCAGGAGCAGAGCGCACGCCGCCAGCCGGACGTCCCTGGGATCCGCCGTCTCGTCCCCGGCCGCCGGCATGGACGTGCTGAAGAAGCGCTTGATGGACTCGAGCATGTCGGCTCCTGTGGATGAGGATCTACATCTCCAGCTTCTGCACCCGCCGTATCCCCGCCCAGAGAGGCAGGATCACCGCGGCGGCGGTGAGCGCCGCCGCCCCCGCCACCCCCAGGGCCAGGGGCACCGCGCTCACCTCGGCCTCCCCGCCCTGGAATCGGGAGGCAAGGAAGAGGTAGACGGGCCACGCCTCCAGGATCACCACCCCACCCAGGTAGGTCACGGCGGCCATCATGAAGAGGAGCCCGCCGAAGGAGGTGGGGATCTCGGCGACGTTCTCGGTCTCGTAGTTCGGATAGAGGGCTCCGAACCCGAGAGCCAGCGCCGTGAGCGCGCACGTGGCGCCCACCATGGTGGCCGTGGTGAGGACCAGGATGAACACCGTGGCGTCCAACACCAGGTTGGTGACCACGATGAGAGGGAGCGCCACCAGCAGGAGGGGGACCGTCCCCACCCAGTACTTCGCCCAGAACAGGGTGCGCACGTCCAGCGGGGAGGAGCGCAGCAGCCACATCATCCGCCCCTCCAGGGACATGGCCGGGAACACGAACCGGGCCGCGATGGCGGCCACCACGAACCCGGCCAGCCCCAGGTTCAGGAACGACACCGCGTTGATGAGGAAGAAGGACACCCTCTCCCCGGTGTACAGGGGGAGCACCGTGATGTTGTACACGTACACCGCAACGAGCACGCCCAGCAGGATGAGCTGCGACCACTGCGTGGTGTCCCGGAAGAAGACGCGGATCTCCTTCGCCACCAGCACGCGGGTGGAGATCCGGGCCCCACCCAGGAAGCGGTCGAGGACGAGGGAGCGGATCCTCCCCTCCTTCCGCTCCGCACCCTCCTGGGCCCTGGTGAAGCCAGCCTGGTACCAGCGCCCGTGCACCCAGGCCCCCAGGACGAAGAACGCGGCCGCCGTGCTCCACAGGAGGAGGAAGGGGAACCAGTCGAACACGCCGTTCAGCTGGGTGACGAGGGCGTGGGCGGCCCACTCGGACGGGAGCCACGGGGACGTGGGCGTCCTGAGCACGGTCACGAAGTCCACCAGGTCCCGGAACTCCTCGGGGCGGACCAGCCGCTCGGGGCGCAGGAAGCGGAAGAGCGCCACGACGCCGGCAGCGGACAGGAGCCCCACCAGCGCCAGCAGGTCCCTGGTGCGCCTGGCCGGGAAGACGTTCACGAGCAGGAGCGTGAGCGCGGTCCCGATCACCGCCGGCACGACGAGGAATGGGATCACCGTGGCCACGGCCAGCGCGTAGTAGCGCCAGCCCGCCGAGTAGATGACTCCGTACGCCAGGAGGAGCGGGACGGCCAGCAGCGCCACCATCCAGGAGGAGGACACCATGGTCTCCACCAGGCGGGCCCCGTACACCTTCACCGGGTCCATGGGAGACGCGACCAGCAACTCCAGGTCGTCGGACAGGAAGTACGTGGACAGCGCCGTGATGACGTTGGACAGCACCAGGATCATCAGGAACGTCAGGAACGCCAGCCCGAGCAGCTTGCCCGCCAGAAGGTCGCCGATCCCCTGGGTGCCCCGGAAGTAGAGCAGCATCCGGTAGATGACCCCGAAGATCAGCGCCCAGAAGAAGAGCCCCACGAACCCCAGGAGCGCGGCCTTGAACACCCGGCCCTCGTCGGTGCGGGCGCGGTTGAGCTTGGAGCGGAGCTTGGGCCGGAGGAGCCAGAGCACCCCGGCGCGGACGGCGGTGGCCTGCTCGGTCACGGCTCGATGGCCTCGCGCAGGCTCTCGATGACGTGGGCCATGTCCTCGCTCCCGGTCACCTTGAGGAAGATCTCCTCCAGGTGGGCCCCGCCGGCGTGGGCCTGCGCCCGGAGCTCCTCCATGGTCCCCAGGGCGATGATCCGCCCCTCGCTGATGATGGCGATGCGGTCGCAGAGGCCTCCGCCACCTCCAGCGTGTGGGTGGAGAGAAACACCGTCCCCCCCTGGGCCACGAACGCGCGCAGAAGGTCCTTCAGGATCCGCGCCGAGCGGGGGTCGAGGCCCACCATGGGCTCGTCCACCACGATGACCTGGGGCTGGTGGATGAGCGCCGAGCTGATGAGGAGCTTCTGGCGCATGCCGTGGGAGTAGCTCTCGATGAGCTCGTTCTTCCACGGAGCCAGGTAGAACAGCTCCAGCAGCCGGTCGGCGCGGGCCTCGGCCTCGGGCCCCTCCTTGCCCCAGAGCCCGGACACGAATCGCAGGAACTCGCCCCCGGAGAGCTTCTCGTAGAGGAAGGGCCGGTCGGGCACGTAGCCCACCTTGCTCTTCGCCCGCGCGGGGTGCTCGTGGACGTCGTCGCCGTCCACCATGATCCTCCCCGCGCTCGGGCGCAGGACACCGGCCACCATGCGGATGGTGGTGGTCTTCCCGGCTCCGTTGGGGCCCAGGAACCCGAAGATCTCTCCGCGGTGGACGTCCAGGGTCACCCCCGCGACGGCGGTGAACTTCCCGTAGCGCTTCACCACGCCCTGGAGCTGGAGCATTTCGGTGGCGGTAGTCTTGTCGGTCACGGACGTTGTTCCGGTGCTGGTTTGGTGGGTGCCGCTACCGCCGGTCCTGCTCCACGGCGACGGACTGCGAGAGCACTTCGATGTCCAGGTTCCCGATGAGGCGGACGATCTCCACTTGCTGCGCGAGCCCCCCCACGACGAACCGGATGTGGGCTGCGTCGGCGGGGTGCTGGCCGAAGGTGGGATCCACGGCCACCCACTCGCCCAGCCAGACCTCCGGCCAGGCGTGGTAGTAGAACGCACCGTCCACGTACACCAGCCCCACGGCGGTGCGCGCCGGCAGGCCCAGCGCTCGGGCCATGGCCACGTACAGCACGGTGTGCTCGTTGCAGTCCCCCTGGAGTGTCTCCAGGACCTGGACGGCATTGGGCACCGAGAAGGTGATGCGCTTCTCCAGCATGTTGTACACCGACACGGTGAGCGAGCGCGCCACCTCCTTGGGGTCCTGGCGCCAACGGGTCCGGCTCGCGGTGAGCTGCTGGGCACGCTCGATGATGCGCCTGTCGTCGCTCTGGATGAGTGGCTCTGGCTCCAGCGCCTCCCGCAGGTCCATGCGCGGATAGGGAAGCTCGTAGCCGGGCTCCAGGGACGCCCATCGCTCCCGCCGCACGATGAGCGTGTCGCCCCGCAGCGTCTGGCGTCCCCCGTCGAGCTCGAAGCCGGCCAGGTCCACCCCGCTCAGGCGGAAGCGGATCTCCTCGTACTGCTCCACATCGGCCAGGTCCACGTTGCTCCGCACCGCCGTGGCCAGGATGACGTCGGTCTCGACGCCCGTGGCCCGCGTCAGGCGGGCGTCCTCCTGGGCCTGGCGCGCCAGCTCGTACTCGGTCTTCTCCATGGAGAACCCGAGGGGGCTGGAGGCCTTGAGGATGCGGCCGTCCTCGTCGATCCAGCTCTCGATCTGGATGCCGCCGAACACCTCGGCCACGCGCCACGCGGGGATGGAGTCCCACCGCGCCGGGCTCCACCGCCCGGTGGAGGGATCGAGCGACGCGCTGTCCGGCACGATGAGCGTGTCGTGCTCGAGGACGCGCACCTCCACGGTCCGCGTCCCCATGGTCGTGGGGTCGAAGACCGGGAGGCGGATGCGGTCCCCCACCTCCAGCCCCTGCCCGATGGCCACCCGGATGGGCACCACCGAGGAGAACACCGGCGGCTGGGCCATGCGGAAGCTCAGGTGCTGCTCGCTCCCGGCGGAGCGGATGGTGACGGAGAGCGTGGTGTCGGCCCCCAGCGATCCCTCGGCCTCGAACCGCCCCACCTCGCTGTCCAGGGAGAACCTGAAGCTCTCCATGACCAGGGCCGGGCTGAGCTTCACGCGGGTGCGCGCCACGGCGACCCCCGTCTGCCCCAGAGCGGGGAGCTCCAGGGTCATGTAGTCGTCGAGCTCGAAGCCGTCGGGGAGCGTGTCCAAGCGGGACGTGGCCTGGCCCACGGCGCGCCCACCCATGCTCAGCGTATAGAAGTTCACGCCCGGGGCCAGCGAAAGGGCGGCCTCGGCCAGGCGGGTGAGCTCGGGCTGGAAGTACTCGCGGCGGACCTGCCAGCCCACCATGAAGAGCCAGACGACGACGATGGCCCCGCCCAGGATCCTTCTACGCAACATCCCTCCTCGTTGTCCTCGGCTGCGTGGGCCCGCGCTAATTCTGCATGGGGAAGCGGTCCCTGGTGAGCTCCTCCACCAGGTGCGTGAACACCCCTGCCTCATACTCCCCCGTCACCACGATGGTGAGCTCCAGCGGAGGGTGCCCCTCGTCCAGGTGGTCCACCAGGATCTCCACCATCGCCCGGGCCGAGTCCTCGATGTCCATGTGCCCCACCCCCGCGCCCAGCGGGGGGAGCGCCAGGGACTCGAGCTCCCACTCCACGGCGCGGCGCAGCCCGTTCTTCAGCGCGCGCTGCACGGAGAGGGCGGACTCGGGCTCCTCTTCCGAAGCGGTGACGACATGGATGAGGAAGGAGGCGGCCAGGTCCCCCGCAGGTGTGATGAAGGCGCCGCCGATGGGGAGCGAGCCCATCTGCCGGAGCCGCTCCTCCACCTTCGGCCCAGCCCCGAGGAGCACGTCGCGTGCGGCGACCGTGAGGGGGGCGAGGTCCGAGCGGATGGGCAGGACCAGGCCTTCCTGGCCATGCGCCGTCAACTCCCCGATGACCACCGTGATCATGGCCGCTGCAACTCCCTCGCCCTCCGGTACATGAGCGCCGCCTCCTCCGGAAGATGCTTGCGGTCGTAGAGCATGCCCAGGGTGTAGAAGATCTTGTGGTTGTTCGGCTCGAGGACGGAAGCCCGTTCCAGGGCGGCCATGGCCTCCTCCACCCGGCCCAGCCGGTTCAGCGCCTCCCCGCGGTAGAAGAACGCGGCTCCGTGCTCCGGCGCCTGCTCGCACACCCAGCGGAGCTCGGCCTCGGCCTGGGCGTAGAGCCCGCGGCGGAAGTGGAGGATGCCGACGCCGGCCCGGACCCCGACGTGCTCCGGAGCCAGGCGGAGCGCCTTTCGCAGCTCCGCCTCGCCGTCCTCGTAGCGCCCGAGGACGCCCAGCGCCGAGCCGCGGTTGACCAGGACGTCCAGATTCTCGGGGTCGGCCTTGAGCGCCGCGTCGAACTGCTCCAGCGCCTGCTCGTGCAGGCCCATGGCCTCCAGCAGCTCCCCCAGGCCGTTGCGCGCCCGCACGTTGCCGGGGTTCTCGGCCAGGATGGCGCGGTGCAGGTTCATGGCCTCCTGGGGGCGCCCCGAGCCTGCCAGGTCCCGGGCCCGGTTGAGGCGCTCGCCGGCGGGGGGCGGCTTGGGAGGCTCGTCGCCCACCTCTTCGGCCACCATCTCGAAGACGACCGAGCGCCGGGACGGGAGGGCCTCCGGCTCCGGCATCGGCTCCGGCATCGGCTCCGGCATCGGCTCCGGCTCCGGCTCCGCCATCGGCTCGGGCCCCGGCTCCGGCTCCGGCTCGGGCATCGGCTCCGCTTCGGGCTCCGGCTCCGCAACCGGCTCGGCCTCGCAAGGAGCCACCGGCTCGGCCGGCGCCTCCCCCTCCATCCCCACCAGCAGGTCTCCCTGCGCCGACGGCTCGTCCGCGCCAGGCTTGCGCCACGCGTGGCGCTTGCTCTTGCGGCGCACCCGCGCCCCCCGGTCTCGTCGTGGACCCAGGCGGGGGAGGGCTCGTGGGCGTCCGCCCCCGCCAGGCAGAGCACCGCGGGAACCTCGGAGGG
>JBFYZE010000006.1:0-3918 GCA_041309665.1 Gemmatimonadales bacterium
CGGTGCCGTCACCGAGCACGATGCCGGAGGTCATGGTGCCATGCTGCCGGCCACGGCTGGTGTCGCGCACGTTGGGGCTCATGGCGGCGAAGTCGTAGCCGTATACGTCGTCGGTCCATCCGTTGCCGTCGTCATCGACGCCGTTGTCGGGAAGCTCCAGCTCGTTGCGCCAGAGATTCCCGCGCAGGTCGGTATGGGCGTAGTTCGCACCGTTGTCGAGCACGGCCACGACCGCTCCCTGGCCGACGTTGCCCAGCTCGGTCCAGACGCGCGGTGCGTTCAGGTGCCGCACGTTCCACGCGATTTCCTTGCCTTCCAGGGTGAACGGCGCCGGCGGGGCATGGGGGAGGATCAGAATCGGCGCTTGCGGCCCACGCGGCGACGGAAGTCGTTCTCCGCCCGCGTAGAGGTAGAGCACCTCCTCCAGGCGGCTCGCGGTGCGGATCTCCTCCGGCGAGAGCTCCAACGAGAGGGCGTTCACGATCCAGAGGGCGCGGTCCGCCTGCGTGCGTCCCATGGCCCGCAGAATCCGGGCCTGCTCCGCCGCCGCGTTCGCCTTGAGGGCTCGTACCACCTGCCGGCGAAGCACCAGGCGATCGTCCGTTGCGTGCGCCCGCTGGAACGTCTCGAGCCCACCCACCGGGGCGAACAGCTGCGTACGCCCCAGGATGAGGACCCGCGCCGACTGGCCGGCCCGCAACGCCTCGCGCAAAGGCGGGTCGAGCTTGGCGGTCGCGACGGCGTCCTGCGCCGCGGCGGTGACCATGGCCACGGCGGTTGCCGCCACCACCGCCCCCACCAGGAGTACCCCCCGCGGCATCCGGCGCACGAAGTGAGGCATGGGATCGAATTCTCCGGCATGGGATGGACGGACTGTCACCGCCTGGAAGCGCGGTCGCGCGCAGCAAGTTCCAGCCCGCCAAGAAGGACGGCCCGACGGTACGCTGCCAGGCCGCCCTCGCCGTGGTCTACCAGAAGGGCGTCTGAAGGAGTAGCCCGCGGGAGCCGCGGGCCGGGTACGGTCGACCGGAGCGGGCTAGTTTCCTACGGCGAACGTCACCCCGCCCCGGAGGGTGAAGTCGGGAATATCCCCGATGCCCAGGCCAAGGTCCATGAAGGGCGTGAACCGCTCCATGGGCACCTTGAAGCCCCCGCCAAGCCGGAGACCCAGCTCCGTCTCGCTCCCGTCAAAGGGTCCACCGGCATCCCATGAGAAACGGCCGATGGACAGCCCTGCCATGACGAAGGGAAGGAGGGACGTGCTTCCCGAGAGGGGGAAGAGAAGACGGACGTTGCCGTCCGCCTCCCAGTAATCGTATCCGTCCGGGAAGTAGAGGGTGAAGTCCCCGCTGAACTCCAGGTTTTCGTAGATGGAGGACAGGGGGAAGACCACGGTTGCCCCGACCCCCAGATCCACCTCGTCGGCCACGGAAATCTGGGGACCCAGTTGGACTTGCCCCTGGGCCGCCGGAGCTGAGAGGGCGAGAAGAGCCAGGGCGATCATTCCCGGTAGTGCTGTTCTCATGCGTCCATCTCCGAGCAGAGTGGGTGGATCCACGTTGGACAGGGGGTCGAATGGGAAGATAGAAAGACCCTTCTTTCGTTTCAACGGTCGGAAGAGGACACGGCGAGGCCTGCGTCCGAAAGAGACGGAAAGCCCTACCCGGTGATCCCCCGGGAGGCCGGCTCCGTTAGGGAGGGGAGAAGGACCCATCCACCCCGACACCGGACCCCCATGGCCACGCACCCCCCAGGCGGCACCCTTCCCGCACGCCCACCTCGCCTCCACCCGACCCGGCCGCCGGCCCGGAGCGGGCCTCGCTTCTTGGGACCGGGCCCCGGGCTCCGCACCCTCCTTCCCACCGCGGTCCTCCTCTGCGGCGCCGCCGCCGCCGGGGCCCAGGAGACCCGGGCCGTCCAGCGCGCCGGCGACCTCCTCCGGGGGGGGGCCACGGTGGATGCGGTGGTGCGGGACGTGTCCACCGGCTTCCGGCTGGATGCACCGGGGATGGCGCTGGTCCTCCGGGCCGTGAACGTCGACGCCGGGAACGCCGGCGCCGCCCTCGCCACCGCGATGCGGGCGCAGCCCCCGGCCGTGCTGGCGGCCCTCCTGGACGGCGGGTACGACGAGAGCTCCGCCACCCGGTCGGGAGCCCGGCTGGGGCTCGATGTCGGCGGGGCCACCGCGGTGTTCCGGGCGCGGGGCACCGCCGGGGAACGGGCCGTGGGGGCGCTGGCCGAGGCCTTTCGGCTGGACGCCAGGGCGGTGGCTGTGCAACTGCGGGCCGTGGACTACCCCGCCGACCAGGCCGCTCTGGGGTTGCGCACCCTCACCCGCGGCGGCGCCGAGGTCATCGAGTCCATGAAGCTGGCCGAGTTCCAGCCCGAGGCGCTGCGGGAGGTCACCACCCGTTTCTTCGCCCGCACTCCCGAGGAGTACGTGGCGGCCATGAGTGCGGCCGGGGAGCCCGTCGAGCCCGTGGCCTCCATGCTCCGGAACTCGTATGGCCTGGCGCCCCTGGCGGGCGCCCTGTTGCTCTATCCCGCCCAGTCGGGGGATCGGCCGTACTCCGCCGCCGACATGGTGCGGGCCCTCCGGCTGGTCTGGGAGCTGGACGCGCTGGGCGCCTTTGCCGTTCTGGAGGAACACCCGGTGAATTTCGTCACTCCCTGGATCCTGATGGAGCACTCCGGCTATCCGGCCGCGAACCCGTCGATCTACCGCTTTCGCATCGCGGACTACCGCCCGGGCCAGTCGGGCCAGGGCATCGAGGACGTGGGCGTGGTGGACGGCACGCGGGTGGGGCCCGGGAGTCCCGATCCCACCGACGGAGAGGTGGAGGTCCTCCTGGCGCCGCGCGGGCTGGACGGCCTGGAGGCCACCCTGGCGGGGCGGGCCGGTGAGCTGGTGGGACGGGAAGCCCACGACTTCGCGGACGGGGGGGTCACGATTCCCGGCGAGTGGCTCCGCTTCCGCTTCACCGACTTCGGCTCCGGAAGCCTGATCCTGAAGCGCACGGGCCAGGTCTCCGCCCGGGATGCCCTGGCGCTGGGCTACCACCTGTTGGACGGGGAGCTCTTCGCCGGACCCATCCGGGCCATGTCGGTGGCCCTCGGGAGTCCGCAGGGGAGCGGCCACGTGACCATTCCCGCCGGTACCTACGGCGGGGTTCCTGTCGCGGAGAGCCGGGTGGAATTAGAGGTGCCCACGAACAGGGAAGCCGGCATCCAGTCCGACGTGGTGGAGCTGACGTCCAGCAGCGTCTCGGTGAGTACCGGCCCGCTCGGTCCGGGGACCCTGAGCATGGACGTGGAGGTGGCGTTCGAGGAGTCCGGCGCCGAGGTGGTGGGCACCTTCGCGGAGTATGTGCCCTGCTGGTCCTGCGAGTCCTTCCAGGTGCCCGCGTCCAGTTGCCCCCTGGGCTCCGGGGGGGCCTTCCCCTGCCTTTTCAACGCCCTGGGCCTGACCATGGGGGCGCTGGGGTCGTGCGCGGACCTCGCCAGCTGGGAGGAGAGCGAGATGGCGGCAGGTCCCGCCCTCCCCTTCGAGGCCGACCTCACCGCCCCGACGCTCACCCTGACGGTGACGGTGGGGGTGCTGGACGGCCGGTTCCACGTGTACCCGGTGGGCTCGGAGTTCACCGCGGGCATCTCCCTGCGGGCCGGTCCCGCCGACGTGCCCCTGGGACCGATGCTCCAGGGGTGGATCCTGGGCCAGGTGAACGACCGGCTCCGGGACTCCCTGGCCGCCGCCAACCTCCCGGGCCTCCTGGCCGGATCGCTGGCTGTGATGGATGCCGCCCTCGGCCTCGGCACGCTCCGCGGCTTGTATCTCACGGCGGACGGCCGGTGGTTCATCGACTCGTCGTACTGAGGGCGAGCGTCGTCCGACCGACGCGTGCGGGACCCCTACCCCGG
>JBFYZE010000007.1:0-10063 GCA_041309665.1 Gemmatimonadales bacterium
GGTCCTGCACCGAGATGAAGGGGCGCAGCGCGGTGGCCCGGACGGCGCCGGCGATCAGCGTCTGACCGGCGTCGGGCAGGTACATCGCCACCAGTGAAAGGAGGACGAAGACGACGGCCACCCCCCTCTGCCGGCGGCCACCGGTGCCCTCGGGCTCAGGCGCGTACGGCAGCGGCACGATCCGCTCCCCTACCCGCGCCTACTGGACCAGGACGGTGCGGTACTTGTGCAGGTCGTCGAGGATGCGCCCTGCGCCCCGCACCACGCACGTCAGGGGCTCCTCGTCCACGTGGATGGGGAGGTTGGTCTCGTGCTGCAGGAGACGGTCCAGCCCGCGGATGAGGGCCCCACCCCCCGTCATGACGATGCCCCGGTCCACGATGTCCGACGACAGCTCGGGCGGCGTGATCTCCAGCGCCCGGCGCACCGCTTCGACGATGGCCTGCACCGGCTCCTGGATGCACTCCCTGATTTCCTGGGAGTGGACCGTGACCACCTTGGGGATCCCGCTCACCAGGTCCCGGCCTTTCACCTCCATCTGTCGCTCCTCACCGAAGTCGAAGGCCGATCCCACCTGGATCTTGATGGCCTCGGCGGTGGGCTCGCCGATGAGGAGGTTGTAGTTCTTGCGCAGGAAGGTGACGATGGCCACGTCCAGCTCATCGCCGCCGACCCGGATGGAGGTGTTGGACACGATCCCGGAGAGCGCGATGACCGCGATCTCCGTAGTGCCCCCGCCGATGTCGATGACCATGTTGCCGGTGGGTGTCTCCACCGGGAGACCGACGCCGATGGCCGCGGCCATGGGCTCGTCCACCATGTACACCACCTTGGCGCCCGCCGCCATGGCCGAGGAGCGCACGGCCCGCCGCTCCAGCTCCGTGATCCCCGAGGGCACGCCCACCACCACGCGCGGCTTGATGCGGAAGACCCGCTTGGCCGTGACGTGCTTGAGGAAGTGGCGGAGCATCATCTCCGTCACGTCCACGTCGGCGATGACCCCGTCCTTGAGCGGCCGGATGGCCTCGATGCCCTCGGGCGTGCGCCCGAGCATCCTCTTGGCCTCCAGCCCGATGCCCATGATGCGCCGCGACCCTCGCTCCACGGCGACGACGGAGGGCTCGTTGAGCACGATCCCCTCCCCCTTCACATAGACGAGGGTGTTGGCCGTGCCGAGGTCGACGGCGATGTCGTTGACGGGGATGAGGCTCCCCGAGCTGAACCAGCTGCTCACACCGGACAAGGATCGCGTTGCGTGTGCGGGGAAAGGGCGGGGAAATGACCTGACAACATACGTTTACAGTGGTCGGATTGCCAGGGGATCGCTCCAGGTCGGGGGCCGGGCCCACGACGCGGCCCCGGCCCCGGTCACGCCCCGGCGTATCAGGAGGCCGCGCCGGCTCCGCTCCCGCCTCCGGACACCGCACCCACCAGCCTCTCCAGGGTGCCCTTGGCGTCCCCGAACAGCAGGATGGCCCGGTTGTCCTCGTACAGCGGGTTCTCGACCCCGGAATAACCCGGCTTCTCGTCCAGGTTGCAGACGATGACCCTCCCCGACTCATGCGCCATGAGGATCGGCATCCCCGAGATCGGGGTCCCCTCCCTGTCGATCGCCGCCGGGTTGACGACGTCGCAGGCTCCCACCACCACCGTGACGTCCGTCCTGGAGAAGTCCTCGTTGATCTCCTTGATGTCGAACAGACGGCTCGACGGCACCTGCGCCTCGGCGAGCAGCACGTGC
Organism: Gemmatimonadales bacterium; assembly: GCA_041309665.1. GTDB lineage: Bacteria > Gemmatimonadota > Gemmatimonadetes > Longimicrobiales > Gaopeijiaceae > SZUA-318. The sequence continues at coordinate 1,742 of JBFYZE010000007.1, forward strand.
ATGTGACCGGGCATCCGCCCCGCCAGGGGATGGATCGCGTACCGCACCTCCTTCCCTGCCGCCTCCAGGCGACCCGCCAGATCCACCAGCGCGAACTGCGCCTGGGCCAGCGCCATCCCGAAGCCTGGAATCACGATGACGCTCTTCGCCTCGGCGAGCCTGCGTGCCGCCTCGGTGAGCGGGTCCTCCACCACCTGCCCGGCACCCTCACCGGCCCGGGCGGTATCCCCCGGAGCGCTGTCGGACCCGGTGTCCCCCTTGCCTGCCGAAGCCGGCTTGATCCCCACGAACACGTTGGCCAAGCTGCGATTCATGGCCTTCAGCATGACGTAGGTGAGGATCGAGCCCGACGCCGCCACCGTGGCGCCACCGGCGATGAGGAGGCGGTTCTCGATGACGATGCCGCAGAATGCGGCCGCGAGGCCCGCCGTGGCGTTCAGGAACGAGATGAGGACCGGCATGTCGGCGCCGCCGATCCGGGCCGCGAACACCACGCCCATGGTCGCCGCGACCAGGATGAGCACGATGAGCAGGATCACGGTCACGCCGGGGGCCGCGCCGGCCGCGACGAAGGCCAGGACAGCCACCAGCAGCGCGTTGCCCAGAAGCAACTGGTTGTGGAACGGCAAGAACGTGGGCGTCCCCTTCAGGACGCCCGAGAGCCTGCCGCTCGCGATCATGCTTCCGCTGAAGGTGGCAGCACCGATGACCAGCCCCAGATACCCGGACACCGTGCCCGTGGTGGTCAGCGTGTCCGCATGCCTCGTGAGCTCCAGGTAGGACACCAGAAAGACCGCGACTCCGCCGGCGCCGTGCTGGAACGCCACCATGGCGGGGATCTGGATCATGGACACCTTCATCGCCACGCGCAGCCCGACGACGGACCCCACGAGCAGGGCCCCGAGCACCAGCGCCGGGGACAAGATCGGCTTGCGCAGGACGACCAGCACCAGGGCCAGGGCCAGGGCCAGGGCGGCGAGGAGATTGCCGGCCCGCGCTCCCTTCGGTGTCCGGAAGAGCCGGATCCCGACGACCAGGATCGCGATGATGATGAAGTCCACTGCCCACGACATGGTCACGCTCATGGAAAACCCTGTTGTTAAGCTCGAGGCCAAAGGCGGGCGAGCACCCCCTCGGCTCCACCCGCCTGCGAACAGGCGAGCGGAGCCGGGGGGGCGCAGCAGATGCCCATCAGTGGTCCTGGGACGATTCCCGGAACATCCCCAACATCCGGTCCGTGATGGCGAAGCCGCCCACCACGTTGAAGATCGCCAGGGCCACAGCCAGGGCGCCCACGACCTTCTGGGACAGGTCCATCGTCACCGAGAAGAGGAGGAGCGCCCCCAGGATGGTGATGGCCGAAATGGCATTGGTCATGGACATCAGGGGCGTGTGGAGCATGGGAGGCACCTTCGAGATCAGCACGTAGCCGATCCCGAAGGCCGCGAAGAAAACACCCCCGGCCAGCAGAAGGTCGTTCATGTTCGACTCCGGCCCTCTCGTCTCGGGATTCCGCCTCAGGCCAGCTTCATGGCCTTGAGGGTGCCATGGTGCACGATCTTCCCGGCGTGAGTGACCAGGGAGTGACTCACGATGTCGTCCTGCAGGTCCATCTTCCCCGGCCCCTGCTTGAACAGGTTCTTCACGTACTCCTCAACAGCCTGGGCGTACATCCACGCGGAGTGCTTCGGCACGCTCCCCGGGATGTTGGCCAGGCCCGAGACGAGGACGCCCTTGTGCAGGTACTCTTCCCCGGCCCGGGTGAGAGCACAGTTGCCACCCTGGTCGATGGAGATGTCCATGATCACCGCGCCGGCCTTCATGCCGGCGACCATCTCCTCGGTGATCAGCACCGGGGCCGTCTCACCGGGCACCAGGGCGCTGAGCAGGACGATGTCCGCGTCGGCCAGCAGGGGAGCCAGGAGCGCGCGCTCCTTCTCGAGCCACTCCTCGGGAAGCGCGCTGGCATAGCCGCCCTCGCCAAGGGCGATCTCGGCGGGAACGTCGAAGCCCGCGACCTTCGCACCCAGGCTCTGCGCGCCCATGCGGGCGTCGGACCGGATGTCGATGGCCGTGAGCTCCGCCCCGAGGCGCTTGCCGGTGGCGAGGCCCTGCAGCCCGACCACGCCGATGCCAACGCACAGCATCTTGGCCGGCTTCAGGACTCCCTGAGCGGTGCCCATCATGGGAATGAAGACGGGAAGGTGGCATGCCGCGAGAAGGGTCGCCTTGTAGCCCGTGATCGTGCTCATCGCCGTGAGGCAGTCCATGCTCTGCGCCCGGGAGGTGCGCGGGATGCTGTCCATGGTCAGCGAGGTGATCTTCCGGTCACGCAGCGTGCGGACCATGTCGTGATTCGACGGGGTCGCGGGATGGATGAACGTGACGAGGGTCTTGCCCTCGGCGACCATGTCCGCCTCGTGCTTCCCCACCTTCTTGTTGAAGTGGGGCTGCTTGACCTTCAGGATCACGTCGGACCGGGCGAACAGGTCCTGCACGTCCTCGATCAGGGTGGCACCCGCCGCGCGGTACTCCTCGTCGGAGTGGTAGGCTCCAACGCCGGCTCCGGCCTCGACCAGCACCTGGAATCCCATCTTCACATATGTGGCAACGTTCTCGGGGAGAGCAGCGACCCGCCCCTCACGCTCCAGAATCTCCTTGGGTATGCCGATGATCATAGTCCGATCCCGATGTGTTGCAGGTGGCGGAAGCGTGCTAGCCGCTTCCGGGGCCAGCTTCGCCAACCCAGGGACCAGGACCGGCAGACTCGAGAGGCCGTCGGAGACCCGAGGAGGCATGTGAATCTAGTCCCGACGGTGGGGAATTCAACCGAGCCATTCCGGCCCAGCCGACGCTCCGTGGGGCCGTTCACTCCCGTCCGGTGCTGCCGAACCCTCCCATGCCTCGTTCGGTGGGGGCTGCCGAGGCGGCCTCCTCGATGCGGGGGACCTCGAAGCGGGCGAACACGAGCTGGGCGATACGGTCTCCCCGCCGGATCGGAACCGTCTCGGGCCCGGTGTTCTGGAGCAGGACGGTGACCTCGCCCCGGTAGTCCGGGTCGATGGTCCCCGGACTGTTGGGGAGCGTGATCCCGTGCCGTGCCGCGAGGCCTGAGCGGGGGCGCACCTGGCACTCCATCCCCTGCGGCAACTCCATGATCAGCCCAGTCCGCACACCCCGGATCTCTCCCTTCGCAAGGTCGAAGTCCGGCTCAGCGGACCTCACGTCGAAGCCCGCCGCCCCCGGCGTCGCCCTCGCGGGAAGGGGAAGGTCGAGGTTCGACGGAAGGCGGATGAAGCGTACCGCGGGACGTCGACGTGTGACCATGATCTCGATCCTCCTGCCGGCTACCGGGCGGTCATCCGCGGGGCCCCAGCCGGAGCACCAGTTGCCCGTCCGGGCGAAAGTACCGCCCAGCGACCTCCGCCACCTCCTCCGCGGTCACCCCGTCCACACGGGCCAGGAGCTCGTCCTGCCCCAGGAAGGGCTCACCGTCCAGGGCGAAGCCCGCCAAGCGGTAGAGCCGGGCCGCCGTGGACTCCAGGGAGAGGATGACCTGGCCCTTCACCTGCTCCTTGACCTGCGCGAGGTCGTCCGGCGGGAGCCCCTGTGCCGCGACCCTTTCCAGCTCCTCCCGGACCGCTTCCACCGCCCGCTGCGCCGTGGCCGGGCGCGTCCCGAGGTACACGCCGCCGACCCCGCAGGCGGCGTGGAAGGTCTGCCAGGTGTGCACCGAGTAGCACAGGGCCAGATCCTCCCGCACCCGCTGGAAGAGCCGCGAGCTCATCCCGCCGCCGAGGGCGGAGGACAGGAGGCTCAGGGCGTACCGGGAGGGATCGGCGTGTCCCGGGAGGGTGGTGCCGAACACCACGTGGGTCTGGGACGTGTCGCGCTCCACCTGCTCCTCTCCGGTGCGCCCGTCCCCCGGCGCGGGCGCCGGCGGCTCCGAGTCCCCCGGGTCCACCCCTCCCCAGAGCGCCTCCGCATCCGCCACGAGGTCGCCGTGCTCCACGTTCCCCGCCGCCGCCACGAGGAGGTTGGCACCCCGGTACACCCGGGCGTGGAGCTCACGGATCGAGTCCCCCGTCATCGACGCCACGCTCTCCGCGGTGCCGAGGATGGAGCGGCCGTAGGGGCTGCCGGGCCATAGCAGCTCTCCGTGCAACTCGAAGACCAGGTCGTCCGGGGTGTCCTCGACCTCGGCGATCTCCTCCAGCACGACCTCCCGCTCCAGAGCCAGGTCGTCGTCCCGGAGCAGGGGGTGCAGGGTGAGGTCCGTGAGCACGTCCAGGGCTTGGGGGAGGTGGCGGTCGAGCACGCGGGCCTGGTACGACGTGTGCTCCCGCGTGGTCCACGCGTCCAGGGAGCCGCCCAGCCCTTCCAGGGCCAGGGCGATGTCCCGGGCCGAGCGGCTCCGCGTCCCCTTGAACACGAGGTGCTCCAGCAGGTGGCTGCGCCCGGTCAGGGCCTCCGGATCGTGCGCCGCACCATGCCCCACCCACACCCCCACGGCCACCGACCGGGCCCCGGGCACCCGCTCGGACAGCACCCTCACCCCGTTGGACAGGACGGTCTCCCGGACGTCCTCCGCCCCACCGGCGCCGGGGAAGAGCAAGGGGGGCACGGGCCGAAGCCCGAGCCCCCCCTGAACGCGTGTCACCGACGATCCCCCGATCAATCCTTGGAGGGAGCCGCCGCGGCGGCGTCCTCCGCGAGCGCGGCCTTCCGCGACAGGCGCAGGCGCCCCTTCTCGTCGATGGAGAGGAGCTTCACGCGGACGATGTCGCCCTTCTTGACCACGTCCTCGGTCCGCTCGGTGCGGGCCTCCTGCAACTCGGAGATGTGGCAGAGCCCCTCGGTGCCGGGCATGATCTCCACGAAGGCGCCGAACGTGGTGCAGTTCTTCACCGGACCCTCGTAGATGCGCCCGACCTCGGGCTCGGCCACGATGGCCTCGATCATCTCGCGGGCGCGGGCACCGGCCTCGCCGGAGACCGCCGCGATCTTCACCAGGCCGCTGTCGTCGATGTCGATGGTGGCCCCCGACTCCTCCTGGATGGCCCGGATGGTCTTGCCCTTGGGCCCGATGATCTCGCCGATCTTCTCCGGATTCACCTGGATGGAGGTGATGCGCGGAGCGAACATCGAGATGTCCGCGCGGGGCGTGCCGAGGGTCTGGTCCATGAGGTCGAGGATGTGGAGCCGGCCCTTGTGCGCCCGCTCCAGAGCCTCCTTCAGGATGTCCACGGTGAGCCCCTCGATCTTGATGTCCATCTGGATCGAGGTCACGCCCTTGCGCGTGCCCGCCACCTTGAAGTCCATGTCACCCAGCGCGTCCTCGAGGCCGAGGATGTCCGTGAGCACCGCGACGCGGTCCCCCTCCTTGATGAGCCCCATGGCAACGCCCGCGCAGGCCGACTTGACCGGCACGCCGGCGTCCATGAGCGCCAGCGACGAGGCGCACACCGTCGCCATGGACGACGACCCGTTGGACTCCAGCACGTCGGAGACGATGCGGATGGTGTAGGGGAAGTCGTCGTACGCGGGAAGGAGGGGCTGGATGGCCCGCTCGGCCAGGTTCCCGTGCCCGATGTCCCGGCGTGACGTGCCCCGGAAGGGACGGGCCTCACCCACCGAGAAGGGCGGGAAGTTGTAGTGCAGCATGAACGACTTGGTGACTTCCTCGCGGGAGTCGATGGAGTCGATGCGCTGCTCGTCCCGTGAAGTCCCGAGCGTCACGACGCCCAGGGCCTGGGTCTGGCCACGGGTGAAGAGGGACGATCCGTGCGGGCGGGGAAGCACCCCCACCTCGCAGGTGATGGGCCGGATCTCGTCCAGACCCCGGCCGTCGGCCCGTTCGCCCGTTGCGAGCACCTGCTGGCGCATCGTCTTCTTCTCGATGCCCTTCAGGATGTCCCCGACGGACTTCTCGTGCTCGGCGAACGCCTGGTCACCGTCCACGAGCTGGGCGAAGATGTCCTCGCGGAGCGCGGCCATGGCCTGCTGGCGCTGCTGCTTGTCGGACAGGTTGAGAGCCTCCTCCACGCGGGCGGCGGCGAGCTCCTCCACCTTCGACCTGAGGTCGGCGGCGGGCTCGACCGGCGTCCACTCCATGTCCGGCACCTTGTGGCCGGCCAGGAGCTCCTCCTGGAGGGAGCAGAGCTCCTTGATGCCCTCGTGGGCGATCTTCAGCCCCTCGAGGATCTCGCCCTCCGGAACCTCGATGGCACCGCCCTCGACCATGATGATGGCGTCCTTGGACCCCGCCACCGTGATGTCCAGGTCGGAGTACTCGAGCTGCTGGAAGGTGGGGTTCAGGACCCACGTGCCCTTGATGCGGCCGATGCGCACCGCGGCCACCGGCGTGTTGAAGGGGACCTTGGACATGTTCAGGGCCATGGAGGCCCCGATGACGCCCAGGACGTCCGCGTTGTTCTCCTGGTCCGCCGAGAGCACGTAGCACGCGATCTGCGTCTCGTAGAAGAACCCGTCGGGGAAGAGCGGACGGATCGGACGGTCGATGAGCCGCGCGGAGAGGATCTCGTTCTCCCCGGGGCGGCCCTCACGCTTGAAGAAGCCGCCGGGGATCTTCCCGGCGGCGTAGCTCTTCTCCCGGTACTCCACCGTCATGGGGAAGAACGGAAGGTGGGTGGGCTTGTCGTCCACCGTCACGGCGCAGAGCACGACGGTGTCGCCGTACTGCACCAGGCAGGAGCCGTGGGCCAGCCTCGCCATGCGGCCGAATTCCAACGAGAGGTTCCGGCCCGCGAACTGACGCTCCATCCTCTGGATCATGTGTTGTCACTCACTTCGGTTGCGCCCCGGTCTCGGGGACTTTGGATGGGTGCCGAAGGGAGTCGAGGACACGGAGGAGAGAGCGACCGCCGCCGGGGGCGCGCGCGTGGCGCGACCCTGGTGCAGCCTTGGTCATGGTCGAGGCCGTCTCTCGTCCGAGGCGTTCGAGCCTCCGGCTGGAAAGGATGCGGCGGCGAACGCCCAGGGCGCCCGCCGCCGCAAGCCGACTAGTGGCGCAGACCGAGGTCCGCGATGAGCACACGGTACTTCTCGATGTCCGTGCGCCTCAGGTACTCCAGGAGGCGCCGACGCTTGCCCACCATCATGAGGAGGCCGCGGCGGCTGTGGTGGTCCTTCTTGTGCGTGTCGAAATGGCTGCGGAGGTCGTCGATGCGAGCCGTGAGCAGCGCCACCTGCACCGGGGCGCTGCCCCGGTCGCCTTCGTGGAGCTGGTACTTCTTGATGATGTCGTCCTTGACGATCGGCATGGCCGTCGTGCCTCCTCGAGAGTCTGCGCTGCAGGGGAAGCGGAATGTCATTAAGCCTTGAAAGATAGGAAAACTACCAATCTCGGTCCAGCACCCCCCTGGCGGCCACCACGTCCTGACGCATCTGGGCCACCAGCGCCGCGGCGCTGCCGAAGGGCTGGACGTCCCGCAGGCGCTGCACGAACCCCACCCGGACCTCCTCCCCGTACAGGTCTGCGTCGAAGTCGAGGAGGTGGAGCTCCATGCTGGGCGGGGAGCCCTTGAAGGTGGGGCGCGGTCCCAGGTGCAGGGCGCCCTTGTGGGTGCCGGAGCGCGTCGCGCCCCGCACCGCGTAGATCCCAGCCGGCGGGATGAGCTTGTCGGCGTGCTCCACCATGAGATTCGCCGTGGGGAACCCCAGCTGGCGCCCCCGCCCATCCCCCCGCACGACCACGCCGCGCACCGAGTAGGGGCGTCCCAGGCAGGCCCTGGCCTCCTCCATCCGGCCTTGGCCGATCGCGCGGCGGATGCGGGACGAGGACACGGGCTCTTCTCCCGTCGCCACCGGCGGCACCACGTCCACGGCGAAGCCCAGGTCCCGGCCGATGGCGCGCAGCGTGTCCGCATCCCCGGCGCGGCCGCGGCCGAAGCCGTGGTCGTACCCGATGACGAGCTCGTCCACGCCCAGCCTGCGCACCAGGATGTCCTCCACGAACTCCCGCGGCGAATACCGCGACAGGGTCTCGGTGAAGGAGATGAACACGGCCCAGTCCAGCCCGCTCTCCGCCAGGATCTCCTTCTTCTCCACCGGGGTGGTGAGGAGGGGCGGAGCGTGCTCGGGTCGGACGATGCGCAAAGGGTGTGGATCGAAGGTGACCAGGACGCTCCTGCGCCCGGTGGCCTCCGCCCGCCGACGGATCTCCTGGAGCACCTCCCAGTGCCCCCGGTGCACGCCGTCGAAGGTCCCCACCGTGACCACGGTCCCGCGGTCCTTGGGGATGCCGGGGGGGTGGGCCCAGCGAGCCGCCTCAGCCATGAGCCAGCACCTTACGGGGGAGGA
>JBFYZE010000008.1:0-3591 GCA_041309665.1 Gemmatimonadales bacterium
ATCGGGCCCAACGGCGCCGGTAAAACCACCCTGATCCGGCTGCTGCTGGGCGCCATCGCGCCGGACAGCGGCTCGGTCCGCCATGGCACGCACCTGCAGCCGGCCTATTTTGATCAGCTCCGGACCCAACTGGACGAGCAGAAAACGGTGGTGCAGAACATTGCGACGGACAATGACTGTATCGTCTTCAATGGCCGCCAGCGGCACGTCATCGGTTATCTGAATGATTTTCTTTTTTCGCCTGAGCGCTGCCGCACCCCGGTATACGTCCTTTCGGGCGGGGAACGCAACCGCTTGATGCTGGCCAGGCTCTTTACTCAGCCGGCCAATCTGCTTGTGCTGGACGAGCCGACCAACGACCTGGACGCCGAGACTCTCGAGCTGCTCGAGGCCCGGCTCGTGGAGTTCGGGGGGACGGTGCTGGCGGTGAGCCACGACCGCCAGTTCCTGGACGAGGTGTGCACCTCGACGCTCGTGTTCGAAGGCGGAGGCCGGGTGAAGGAGTACGTGGGCGGGTACTCGGACTGGCGGCGTACGGTGGAGGGAAGGCAGGCGCCCCGGGCGGCGGCGGCTGGGGCGAAGCGGAGCTCCAGCAAGGGCGTTTCACCGGAGCCGCCCGCCCGCCCCAGGAAGCTCTCCTTCGCCGAGCGGAAGGAGTGGGAGGCCCTCCCCGGACGCATCGAGGCGCTGGAGAAGGAGCTGGACACCATCCACGCCCGCATGGGCGACCCGGGCTTCTTCCGGGAGGGGGTGGACGCCATCCGCGCGGCCACCGAGCGCTCCCAGGCGCTCCCCGCCGAGATCGAGGCCGCCTTCGCGCGCTGGGCGGAGCTGGACGAGCGGGCTTGACCGGCGACGCGGCCACCGTCATGCTCCATATATGGAGGCGTATATGGAGAAGCTCACCAAGAAGACCACCATCCTGCTCCAGCCGGAGCTCCACCGACGGCTGACCCGGCTGGCGGACCAGCGGCGGACGAGCATCGGGGAGCTCATCCGCTCCGCCGTGGAGCGCCAATACGGGTTGGGCGGGAGCGAGGAGCGCCTCCGGGCGGTGCGCGCCCTGTCGGCCCTGTCGCTTCCCGTGGCATCACCGGAGGAGATGAAGCGGGAGTCGGTCCCCGGTCCGGAGGAGCTGCTCCCGTGATCCTCGTGGACGCCAACATCCTCATGTACGCGGCGGGCGCTCCTCAGCCCCACAAGGGCCCCAGCGCGGCGTTCCTCGAGCGGGTGGCCACCGGCGAGGTGGATGCGGTCGTGGACGCGGAAGTGCTCCGGGAGATCCTCCACCGCTACCGTGCGCTGGACCGGTGGGAGGAGGGACGTCGCGTCTTCGACCTGGCCAGGGCCCTCTTCCCCGTGGTGCTCCCGGTGACCGCCGAGATCATGGACCGGGCCCGCCTGGTGCTCGACGCCTATCCCCACCTCATGGCCCGCGACGCGCTGCACGTGGCCGTGGTGCTGGAGCACCAGCTCGACGCGGTGTGCTCCTACGACCGGGACTTCGACCCGGTGGCGGGGGTTCTGCGCGTGGAGCCCTGAGGGTCTGGCCTGGATCGCGGAGGCACCGTACTCTGCCCCGTCCGTGTCCGGGACACCCGCGGGCGGCGCGTTCACCCGCGCCCAGAACGACGAGCGATGACGAAGCGAAAGGCTCCGGAGAAGGCCCCTGCCCCGAAGGCGAAGCGCGCGCCCCGGGAGACCACCCCCGAGGACATCCTGGAGCCGTGCTGTCCCGCGGTCCGCAAGATCGCCGAGGAGGTCCGATTCCTGGTCCGCCACGTGATCCCCACCGCCACGGAGAAGGCGTATCCGGGGTGGCACGGGATCGGGTTCCGCGACCCGCTGGCCGGATACGTGTTCGGCCTCTTCCCCAAGGCGGACCACGTCCGGCTCTTCTTCGAGCGGGGCGCCGAGCTGGTGGACCCGGACGGGGTGTTCGCGCCCCCCGACGGGCTGAAGCGGGGACGCTACGTCGAGCTGCGCACCGTCATCGACGCCAAGAAGCCCTCGCTGCGCCGGATGATCATCCGGGCGGTGGTGCACCAGTCGGTCTGAGGGCAGGCCCCCGGAGTGGGTTCATGGGGCTGCGGAGGCACGGGCCGGCAGGGTCTGCAACACGTCCACGATGGCCGACGCCAGAGCGTCCGAGGCCCTGTCGAGACGCCGCGAGCTCAGCGTCCGGCCATGGAGCCACTGGGCGGCGATCTCCCGCTCCTCCGGGAAGACGCCATCCACGCTGACCCCGAGTTGCTCGAGGGCGGAACCCAGGTATGCCTCGGCATGGGCGTCGGGGGTGCGGTTGCGCACCGCGAGCACACCCCGGACCCTCGCCTCCCGGTAGACGCGCTGCGCCATCTCCACCAGCCCAGGCCGCTCCAGGTGCGCGGTCGCCGGCTGGCCCCCTGCGTGGATCGCCTCCACCATGGACGCCAGGTGCTTCGCCATCTGGACGGCGGCGGTCGTCGGGTCCACGACGACGACGGCCAGGTCCACCGAGGTCACCGCCCCCCGGGCCGCGTCCTCGAAACCCGCCTTGAAGTCCGCGAGCATGACCGGATCCGTGTCGCGGCCCCGGACCCGCAGATCCCGCGCGATCTTCACGATGGGCCCGTCGCAACCGGCGCCGGGCCCCAGCGCCCCCAACTTGCCGGCGGTGAGCAACGAGATCCCGTCTCCGGTCTCCCCGACGAACGAGCGAGGAAGCTCCTGCAGGAAGACCTCGGCGCCCTCGAGGGGGGTGGGGTCGTCCACGGGACATGTGACGGCGCCTCCGCTGAAGACCATACCGCCGAAGTGGTTCAGGAGGGGCTCGGGATTCCGGTCCACCCCCAGGGCGGCGCTCATCCCCAGGTTCGTCGAGTCGGCGTCCAGCACGACGACCTGATGTCCCCGGCGACGAAGGGCGTGCGCCAGAAAGACCGTGACGGTGCTCTTGCCGGAGCCTCCCTTCCCGAACACCCCGATCCGAACGCCTGCCAACGAGTGCCTATCCATGTCTTGCCTCCCGGAGCGAGCCCCCTCTGGGTCAGCCAGCTTCGAACCGAGGGCTTCTGACTGGGACATACTCTAGAGTATCTTCTTCATGCGAAGGTATCGCAATGGGATCAGGCCAGCAACAAGAAGCCAAATACACCGACTCGCGAGCCGGGGGCCAGGGGGCCCCTTGCCGCTGTGGAGGGACGGAATATACTCATAGGTATGCCCAAGACCGACCTTCGCCCCCCCGCCGAGACCGACGCTCCACCCGCCGCCCTGATGGAGGCCGCCTTCCGCGTCTTCGCGGAGCGCGGCTACCGTGCCACCCGCCTCGAGGAGGTGGCTGACGCAGTCGGGGTCACGAAGGGAGCGATCTACTACTATTTCGAGAGCAAGGAGGACCTCCTCCGCCGGGCCGTCCAGAGCCGACACCGGGCCATCTTCACGGAGATCACCGAGGTCCTGGCGGCCGAGAGAGCGCCGGCGTCGGCGAAGGTCCGGTTGGCGCTCCGGAAGGTGTGGCAGCACTGGATGGAGCCCGAGTGGGGGCACGCGCTGCGTCTCATGCTCGGAGAGGTGAGCGTGGAGTTCCCCGCCCTGTTCAGGCATTGG
>JBFYZE010000009.1:0-38213 GCA_041309665.1 Gemmatimonadales bacterium
TGGTCAGAAAGCTTCCCCCCATGGTCATACTATGGTATAATTGCCCCATGAAGACCGCCATTTCTCTACCCGATGACGTGTTCGAGTCGGCCGATGAACTCGCGCAACGCCTGGGCGTATCGCGCAGCGAGCTCTATGCCACGGCGGTAGCGGAGTACCTGGCCAAGTTCCGAAGCGAAGACGTCACAGCACGGCTCAACGAGGTCTACGCCAACCTGGATAGCGGCCTCCCCCCGGAGATCCGGCGCGCACAAGCCAAGAGCATCGGGAAGTCCGAGTGGTAGTGCATCGCGGCGAGATCTGGTGGGCAGACCTGGCGGAGCCTCGAGGGTCCGAGCCTGGCTTCCGACATCCCGTCCTCATCCTTCAGGCGGAACCGTTCAACCGTAGCCGGCTTCGAACGGTAGTCGGGATTGTCGTCTCCTCGAACACGCGCCTTCTCAATGCGCCTGGAAACGTCCTGCTTCCCGCCAAGGAAACCGGTTTGCCCAGGGACTCCGTCGCCAACGTGACGCAGCTCGTGACCGTCGACCAGGACTACCTGGAGCAACGCGCGGGCAAAGTGTCGCCCAGGACCCTGTCGCGCGTCGAGGTAGGCATTCGGCTCGTCCTCGACCTCTGACTCCGTGGGCTGTTCGCGCTGCCCTCACGCTGACGGGGCTTTCCAGCGACCTTCGACATGTACTGCCTCGACACTACGCCCCTGCGTCTCCGCCCGACAGGACTGACTCAGGCGGCTCGCGGCGGCCACAAACGCAACGGGCAGTAGGAATTCCTGATTAGATGGCCTCGCTCCCTATCTGCCTCTATGCCAACGCCCCTTTCGATGGGTCTTGGAGGCCTTCAGCCCGGCGAGACGAGGCGAAGCGAGGGGAAGTACGCCAAGTACCGTGTCTCACGGGTGAGAAGCGTCATCTTCGTGATCGCGGCGTGTGCTCCGATGTAGAAGTCCGGTAGGGGGGAGCGCCGTTCCCCTCCTGCACGGCGGTACCTCACGAAGCACTTCCCGGCAAGAAAGCCCGCCTGGAACGGGAGGGGGTCTCGCCGGAAGATCGAAGCCGGCAGGGCGTCGTCCAGATCCTCGATCCTCCGAAAGCGGATCGATACCTCCGCGTAGATGAGCGGGTTGATGACCAGCACGGACCGTTCCGCCTGCTCCTCCAACGCGGCGGCTGACCATTCGAACCACTCGGAGTCCTCGGTCAGGACATCGAGGATGACATTGCTGTCGACCAGGGTCTCACTCACGAAGCCTCGCCCCGAGTGAGCGCCAGGATTTCAGCGGTGGTCATTGGGACGTCGCCGCGCCCGCGGAGGTTCTCGACAACGCGCCGGCCCCGCCGACCGGTTTCGGCCTTGGCCACCACGACAACGTCACCACGCACTTCGAATTCGACCTCCGTGTGCGGCAAGAGGCCCAGTCGCTCGCGGATGTCCTGAGGAATGGTGACCTGGCCCTTCGTGGTGATCTTCATGTGGCCTCCGAACGGTATTACTACACTGTGTAATACTGCTCCGAGGAGGGCGCAGGGTCAAGGCGGCGCCGAAGCACAGGAACCGAAGACGCGGGTCCGGGATCGGTGAGAAGGCACCCGTTTCCCGTCGCTCATGCCCCCGCGGGGGGCCTACGACGTCACCGCGCCGAGGCCACCGAACGAGTTTCGGCTTAGCCTGCACCTCACAACTGCGAGTGAGGGTACCCCGTCGAAGGGACGTTCCCCCGGAAGAGCTGACGGCGCGCGTCAGGGCTGTCTGAGTTGTAGCGAGACGACGATGGACCGACGGTCGGGGAGGACGTCGACCAAGTGACTTTCGGCACTCATTCCCTGACCCCACTCAACCCGTAGTTGCGTGCGCGTGGGCACGGCGCAGAGAAGGATGAGCCCACGGTGGTCGAGCGTCGTGACCAATGCTCGGGGATTCCCTGGGTCGGGTTGCCACTGAGGACCAGGCGTGTCCCCCGGCAACGGGGGCGCGGCCCGGCCGGACATGTAGTAGCCCGCTGGTCTCCCGGAGAGCCAGCCCACGCGGACCTGGAGGCCTTGCGCCGCAGCGTCCCCGCGCCGCATGCGCACCAGGAGCATTGTAGTCGGAGCCTCCACGGGGGGAGTGTCGGAGCATGCGCCGGCGAGGACCTCTTCGACGCCAGGGAGTCTCAGGGGAGCCGAGGCGATCTCACCCGCCCTGGCGAACACGTCGAACCGTGCGGGACCCAGGCCTAACGAGTCGAGAGAGGCGTGGCGTACCCGGAAGCTCTGGAGGCCTGGGGGCAAGCCCGTCAGGAGGAACGTGTCCTCGCCCTTCGCGACCACGCGCACCGTCGAGTCCTCCAGCTCGACGATCGCGTCGCCCACAGCCGCACCCGTGGAGTCCATCACTGTCCCGGATACCGTGGCCGTCTCTGCCTCCATGACGAGCTGGCCTCCCGGCTCCGTCACCCTCCACACCACGCCGCCCTTGACCGTGTAGCCGGTGACGACGACCTGTTCACGGTTCGGCGAGACCGTCCCGAGGGGCATGCGGATGCTCCACTCCCGCACGATCCACGTTCCTTTGGGAAGCCCGCTGAAGTGCACCTCGCCACCCGAGCTTGTCTCGCTCAGGCTGCCAGGCATGTTCACGTAGGAGAACTCGAGACGCCGGAGCGCAGCCGTGGCCTGATCGATCCAGAGCGTCCCCGCGATGTCAGGGACGCGCCGCCCCCGCACCGGCTCGAAGGCGAGCCCAACCAGACCCCCTTCCACCTTGTCGAGCCTCATGCAGTGCGAGTCGAGGAATGCGTCGGACAGGAACGCCTCGGCATCGGGCGCGAAATACGTGTAGATCTGGTCGTGATTCCTGCGCACGAATCCGTCCGCGACGAGGTCCTGGGCCGGCCGGCTCACGTAGGGAGCCTGCCAGATGCCACGCGCGAAGCTGCGGGTCTCTCGTGTCACCTTCCGCCCGTCGGCGGCGACAGTCCGCTCGAAGTGGAGCAGGGTGTATCGGTACACGCCCGACTTGAGTGTCCACGCAGCCAGCTCGAGCGCCTTCCGCGCCTCCTCCCAGACCCGAGCGGTGGCCGCCCCCTGCTGGGGCCGAAGCGCGCAGCGCCGTGAGCCCTCCACGTCGATTCCGGCCAACTCCACAGGCTTGACCGGGACGGCGATCCTCTGGTACGTCCCGCCGTCCGTTACCTCGAACGGCTCGGTGGTGAGGCTCATGTACCCGATGCGGTCCACACGGATGCGGTACGTGCCCGGGTGGGCGGCGTGCACGATGAACTGCCCAGCGTCCCCCGTGAGCACCCGCTGAGTTACCTGCCCGTTTGGCTCGAACAGCACGATCATGGCGCCCTGGATTGGGAAGTCGGTCGCTTCCTCCAGGACCAGCCCGCGCACGATCTGCCCGGCGGCCGGGGCGGCCGCCGCCGTGATCGCGAGTAGACACACGGTCAGGGTGCGTCTCATGCCACATCCACGAATCGCTGAACGTCTCCGAGCGTGCAAGGATGTTGTCCCTCCGCTCTTCCCCCAGGACGCTCGTGTCACCACTGCGTAGCCGAGGCGCGGTCACCGAATAGAGATGTCGATTGCCGACTTCGCGAAGGCATACACGCGGACTGTGTCTCGCCCCACAATCTCGTCGGCCGTGCGGACCACCACTTCCCGGAGCCCAGGAAGCACCTCGCGGAAGACGAACGTGCCTCCCCCAGTGAGATCAGCTCGTTGATCACGCCCTTCCAGCACGACTTCCACGACGTCGGCTTCGCGGGTGCCCCAGAAGATCCCTTCGATACTTCCATAGAACTGCGCTTGTCCACCCCGGGCGGCCGCCTCGCTCCAGAGCAGGAGCACCCCGCAGCCACTGGCGTCAATTAGAGGCCCCTGTGGCCCCACGTGGATCTCGATCCCGTCCAGGTCTCTCATTGGTACGACGAAATCCAGCGTCCAATCTCCGCCCGCCCGCTGCCGCCGAACCTCCGCGCCGTTGAAATGGACTGCCATGTCACAGCGTGACCCGTCCGATAGGGCACGTCGGATCCCCCAGTGCTCGCCCTGGGGCTGGCCCACCACGACGCCAGGTGCCTGGTCCACAAGCGAGCTCAACCCTGTTGATCCGGGCATACGACGTCGATCCAGGTGGAGGATCTGACTCGGCCAAGTCCCTCGCGCCGGGAAGCCGGTCGAGTCGAGCCACGCACTGCCGGGCTCAGCCTGGAGTGTTCTGCCAGACGCACAGCTGGAGGCACAGGCCACCGTCGCGAGGCCGACGACGGCGAAGCCCGTCACGCATCGCCGAGCCACCCTCTCCCTCGCGCTGGCCTCGCTCATCATGTCATGTGCAGGTCATGTGCAGGCTGACGACTTCGGGATTCTGCTGCCTTCACACTACCTGATGCGTGGACCATCGCCAGGGTGAGCTTCCCGGCCGCGGCGGCCGCACCCCGCAACCGGCAGCAGGAATTCCTGGTTCGAAAGCGCATCGTACGGCCCTTGACTCGGAATACCCGACTATCTGATATTCCGACAAGGAGGCCATATGCCCGTCACAGAATCCAGCCGCATCGGAAAGAGGGGAACTCTCGTCATCCCGGCGAAGCTCCGGCGCATCTTCGGCTTCGAAGAGGGCACCGAGGTCATTGCCGAGCAGACTGCCGAGGGAATTCTCATCCGTCCGGCCATCACTATCCCGATCGAGCTCTACAGCCCCACGCGCAAGGCCGAGTTCCTCCTCTCCAACGCCGTCGATGCGGACGACTACCGTGTGGCGGTGGCCCAAGTACGCGGCATGAGCCTAGATCCCGCCAAGATCAAGCACCGTCGCCCCGCGGAAGGTTGACGCGTGGATCGGCTCTTCCTCGACGCCAACGTCCTCTTCTCTGCGGCGTACCGTGAAGGCGCCGGGGTCGCAAGGTTTTGGCATCTTCGCGATGTGGCCCTGGTCACATCGGACTATGCCATCGAAGAGGCACAACGGAACCTCCCTGAGCCAGACCAGCGCGACCGGCTCGAAGCATTCCTGAAGACGGTCGAGCGGCTCCCCACAACGAGCCTCGACCCGTCGGCCCGTCACGGTATCGCGTTGCGTGAAAAGGACTGGCCGATTCTCGCGGGAGCGGTCGCGGGCGGTGCAACCCATCTCGTCACCGGAGACGTCCGCGACTTCGGCAGGTACTTCGGGCAGGTGCTGTTCGGCGTCTTGGTGCTAACGCCTGCCGACTACCTTCGCTCCCGATCCTGATTCCAGCGCCTTCCAACGACTATGTCGTTGTACTGCACGCGCACGATACTGACCCGGAGCGCGAGTTGCCAGGCGAGTGCTCCGGACGCGTAGAGCTTACCCTGCAGCAGCAGCGCTTGGTTAGAGCGCAGGTGTTTACGCCATTGACGAGATACGCCAGAGACGTATAGCACCTCATGGTGATCAAGGAGACTTCGGTGTTCACCAGGCAGGTGAACGACCTACTCGATTCTGAGTCGTACCGCCCGCTCCAACTCCGGTTGGTCGCGGACCCTGAGGCGGGGCAGCTGCTACTGGGCTGTGCGCGACGCCGTGGTGCTGATGCTCCTGATGTCCGGAAAGAACGAGCAGGACGACCTTACATCCGCGCAGAAGAAGGTGCTGGTCGCCTTGGTGCGAGAGGAGTTCAGATGAGGGACGAGCTGTTCAAGGAGCTTGTGAAGAGCGTCAAGGAGGGGGGCGCGATCCTCCGTGGTGAGCGCCCTGCCGCTGCCGAGGCAGCGTTCGAGACTCCCGATGTAGCCGCCATCCGGCAGGCATACGCGCTGTCGCAGGCCAAGTTTGCGGCGCTCCTGGGGATTACCGTCCGGACTCTCCAGAACTGGGAGCAGGGTCGCCGGGAGCCGCAGGGCCCGGCCAGAGTGCTTCTGCGCGTTGCGGCGAGGCATCCGCGAGCAGTGCTCGACGCCGTGAAGTGACATGGGCGCCGCGGCGCAGCCCTAGCGACCCCCGTCATCCGCTCAATACTGCGTTAACGGACTTTCGGCTCGTACTGCCTCGACACTGCGCCCCTGCGTGCCTACCTGCCACTTTCAGGTTCCCCCGCGCGACGTGGGCAGAGACGCAACGGGCAGCACGATGCCGTGGTTGGACAGCACATCGTCATGGGCTCAGGCGTCGCCGGCAATCTCCAGGAACTCGACTGGTGCCCCGTTGTGGATGATGAACGCGACGCGAATGCCAGGTGACGGACTGTTCGGAGCGATGAGTAGCTCCTGCCCCTCGAGCTCCTTCTCCAAGTCGTCAACTTGGAAGGCGACATGAGCCACGGTCTGGACGAGTCTCGGTAGGGGAGACTCAGGATCGAAACGCATCCACTCGACCCCGAAGGGGCTCCTCTCGAAGCCGGACACATGCATCCCGAACTCGGGGAGGTGCTTCTCCCCTGGACGGGGCTGGGTCGTGGGGATGCCGATATGATGGAAGCGGCGCATTTGAAGACCAGCAGCGGTTGTGGTGCTGTCTAACGACTTGGCGTTCCACTGCAGGAGCATGATGCCGACCTCGGGTCACGAGGTGCAAGCCGAGTGACCCGGGCACCAGGCGCTCACCCTGCAGTAGGTATTCCTGGTCGGGCTTCGCGACGTCCGCACCACCGTCGTACGTGGCGGCAGTACTCCTCGTAGCGCTCGCCGAATTGCCTTGTCATGTCGCGCTCTTCGGGCTGCGCGAAGTGGCGATCCAGTGCCCACCACAGCACGACCACGACAACCATGGGCACGAGGGTCCCAGCCAGTAGTGCCACACCCAGGGCAATGGCGACCATCCCCAGGTACATCGGGTGACGGCTGTATTGATACGGACCTGTTGACACCAGATGGACGGAGTCCTCGAAGGGCCTCACCGCAGTCCCGGAGCGCTTGAGGACACCGTCGGCCCAGAGGTTCAGCCACATTCCGATCGCGAGGGGCACGGTCCCCAGCGAGCGCCACACACCGGCAAGGTACCGGGGACCTGGGATAGCCACGTGGACGAATGCGATCGATACCAGGGCTCCAAGCAGGTACGTCGGCGGCAGGGGTCTCTTCATACCTTTGCCAGTACCCTCACGTCACATCGCGCAGCCTGACGATCAGGATGGTTTCCACACTCTACGCGCGGAAGGCGTCCGGGGCGAGGGTCATGGGAGTGTGGAAACGATAGGTTGAGCTGTGCCGCTGCGCGGTGGGTGGGCTATGGAGATTGGGGGGCGCAGCGGTTGGCGTGGAAGGGCTCGGAGCCGACGAGGAGAGCGACCGGATCAAGCTGAGACGACACGTGGGCGCTGGTGAGGGTGCGTGGGAAGTCGTGAGGCAAGTTCCGAGGAGGCCCAGGCACAGCCCCGGGGGCAACGACGCCGGGCGAGGAGGCCAGGTATCAGGCCGCAGCACGACGGGCTCGCGGGGCAGGAGATCGAGAACGACTTCGTCGCCCCCAGCGCCCTCGGGCTCCGGATCAACGGCGACCTCGGGCTGAGCGAGGGCGTCACGGCAGCAGCCGAGGAGTCTGACGCGGCTGGTGTTGGCGAGGAAGCCGTAGTAGCGGATCCGGACGAACCCGCGCGGGAGGACGTGGAGCAGGAAGCGGCGGGCGGACTCCTCGAGCGAGAGGGTGAGGGTTCGAGCCCGCCGGCTCCGGTAGGTTGCGTTGGGGTTCCCCAACGTACTCCGTCCTCTCCTCGGACCGACTGCGGCCCCACACCCTGCTCACGCTGTCTGGGTCTGACCTACCTGGTCCGATCCACACCCCAGTGCCCTACGGCACCGGCGCCGACACGGCCAACGACGTTGTCGCGGCCTACAGGCCAGGCGAGGGGCCGTACGCATCGGCCCCGAGGAGCGGCTGCCCAGTCACGAAGCCATGGAAAGCCCCGCACCCAAGCTGGCAGACCGGGCGAGCCGGGGGGGGCGCGCGCCCGGAGAAAGTGTCGGCGCGACCACGCGCCTTTGGCGCGCGGTGCCCTACGGACGATCCGGCGCCGTCAAGCGAGCCCCATGAGCCGGAGCGGCCGGACAATCCTCACGCCAAACAGGGCGAGCGTCTTTCGAAGGGAGCGCGCCCCCCCGGCCCGCCCGACCTACCTGCGCGCGATCTGCGCCGTGGGAAACACCACAACGCTCTCGTTCCCGTCCTTCCCCACCGCCGCCACCCCGAAGAGCCAGTTGTCGATGATCACGTTCTGGAACGTGTGCTGCGTCACGTTCCCCACGTAGCGGCTGTGCTCCCACTGAGGGGCGGTGGTATCTCGCCAGTAGACCCGGTAGCCGGCCAGGTTCGCGTCCTCCATCGCGTCCCAGGCCAGGACGGCCGAAGGCTGCCCTGAACCACCGATGCGGACGTTCTTCGGCGACGGCGGAGCCCACGCCATGGACGCCAGCACCGCCGCGTTCACCGCCGTGATCCGCGCCGCGTAGTCGAAGTCCACGCCCTCGATGACATCGCCGTACGCGATCCCGTTCTCGGTGCGGATGTCCTGGTGCTGGCGATTGTAGTTCTCGTGCGTCTCCATGATGCGCACCGCCGGGAAGCCCGCGTCGTTGAACGGGCGGTGATGGCCGCCACGTCCGAAGCGGTCCAGGCGGTAGATCATCTTGGCGTCCAGGCTGCTGAAGTACGTGGACGTGATCCGGTCCACGTAGCGCGCGAGCTGGCGCGACGGACCGTCCACCTCTCCGCCGGTGGTGCGGTAACCGCGCAGCACCGACTCCTCGACCGTGGTGGGGTACGGCTCGGAGAACACACGGAAGGTGCCGTTGTCGATCACCCCGTCGATCCCCTGGATGTTGCCGCTCATGTCGTTGGTGAGCACGGCGGCAATGTTCCAACCCTTCTCCACCGCGATCTTCGCGAGCTGCTGGCCGCCCCAGAGCCCCTGTTCCTCGGCGGAGAGCCCCACCAGCATCACCGACGTGGGAAAGCGGTGCTTCGTGAGGATGCGCGCCACCTCCAGCACCCCGGCCATCCCCGACGCGTTGTCGTTGGCCCCGGGCGCGTCCACCTCGGCGTCGTAGTTGTCGGTGGCCCTCGAATCGATGTCCCCGGCCATGACGACGTAACGGTCCGGGTACGCCGTCCCGCGGATGATGCCCACCACGTTCACCACGTTCACCGGGCGGGGGAGCCTCGCCCCCGCCTGGACGGCCTCGGTGTAGAACACCTCCATGCACCCGCCGCAGGCCTGGGAGATCCGGTCCATCTCGGCCTTGATCCAACGCCGCGCCGCGCCGATCCCCCGCGTCTGGGAGAGCGTGTCGGAGAAGGTGTTCCGGGTCCCGAACCCGGCGAGCGTGCGGATGTCCGCCTCGATGCGCTGGGCCGACGCGGCCCCGGCGATCTCCTGGACCCTGAGGTCCACCGCCGGCGGCACGTCCTGGGCAGGGAGGGCGAAGGGCCAGAGAGCGAGAGCGGCAACGAGCAGCGACGAGCGGATCACGGGACGATCTCCTTCAGGGTTCGACCGCAGCCCCGAAAAGATGCCGGAGCCGAACCCCCGCGCCAGCCCCTGACCGGAACAGGTCAGACAATCACCAGCCCGAACCGGGCGAGTGTGCCCCCAGGCCCGCGTTAATCGTGCCGCCGTGCCGGGCGGGGGGGGGCGCGCCCGGAGAAAGTGTCGGCGACGGGGCCCGGACGACCCGGCGCCGTCAAGCGAGCCCCCTGAGCCCGAACGGTTGGACGACCCTCAGGTCAAACGGGGCGAGCGTCTTTCGAAGGGCACGCGCCCCCCCCCGGCACGCCCGACCCCGATCACCCTCGCGTCACCACCGAAGCACCACCTTCCCGAACGTCGCGTTCGCCTCCAGGAGCCGGTGTGCCTCGGCAGCGTCCTCCGCCGGCAGCACCCGATCCACCACGGGCCGGAGCACCCCGGAATCGAAGAAGGCCAGCGCCCCGGCCTCGAACGCGCGGGTCAGCGCGACCTTCTCCTCCACCGGCCGCACCCGGAGCACGGTGCCGCGGATGCTGCCGCGCCGGGTCATGAGCGCGCGCAGATCCACCTCCGCCTTCGGCCCTCCGGTGACGCCCACCACGATGTGCCGCCCTCCCGGGGCCAGCACCTTCTGGTTCCCGGCCAGGTACGGCCCACCCACGAGGTCGAGGATCACGTCCGCCCCGTGCCCCCTGGTGATCTCCAGGACGCGCTCGGGCCACCCATCAACCCCCAGGACCGGGTGCTCCAGCCCGAGCCCCTCGGCCTGCCGCAGCTTGTCGGGCGAGCGCGACGTCCCCACCACCCGGGCGCCGAAGGCCCGCCCGAGCTGGAGCCCGGCGGTGCCCACGCCGCTCCCCACCGCGTGGACGAGGAGCGTCTCTCCGGCGCGGAGGCGCTCCTGGAGCACCACCGCGTCGAAGGCCGTCATGAAGACCTCCGGGATGGCGCCGGCCTCCTCCATGCCCATCGATGCCGGGAGGCACACCGCCGCGTCCTCGTGGGTCACGACGAACTCGGCGTATCCGCCCCCGCCGATGATCCCCATGACCCGGTCCCCGGGGCGCCAGCGGGTGACACCGTCCCCGGCCTTGTCCACCGTCCCGGCGAACTCCATCCCGGGGATGTCCCGGGGCGACCCGGGAGGCGCGGGGTGTCCGCCCCGGCGCTGGAGAAGGTCGGCCCGGTTCACGCCCGACGTGGCGACGCGCACCCGGATCTCCCCGGGGGCGGGCCGCGGAACGGGGACCTCCCGGAGCTCCAGCACCTCGGGGCCGCCCGGCTCCCGGATCACCACCGCGCGCATGGTCTCTGCCATCCTTCCTCCTGGTGTCTTCACCCCGGGGCTCGGGGCACGCTACCTTCGCGTTCACTCCCTGTAAACCCGCCACACCCCGAGGCCCACGTGCTCTATCAGGCTCTCTCCCTCGTCGGCGCCGCGCTCATCCTCGGGGCCTTCGGCCTCCTCAACGCCGGGAAGCTCCGGCCCACCGACGTGTCGTACAGCCTGATCAACTTCGTCGGGGCCGCCCTCCTCACCTGGGTAGCCGTGGCGGACCGTCGAGCCGGCTTCATCATCCTCGAGGCGAGCTGGGCGCTCATGTCCCTCATCCCCCTCTTCCGCCGGGCCTCGACCCCGCCGGGAGAGGCCGGCTGACGGTGCGCCGACGGGTGCGAGCGGGTAGGTTTTCCCTTCGCGGGGGCGCCCTCCGGGCCCCCACCCTCCGCTCCGCACGGGCATGAAGGCATGAAGCTCCCCTTCGAACTCGATCGCCCGCTGGTCTTCTTCGACATCGAGACCACCGGCCTGAGCCTGAAGAACGACCGGATCATCGAGCTCGCCCTCATCAAGGTCACCCCCCAGGGAGACGTCCTGGAGAAGGTGCGCCGGTTCAACCCGGGGATCCCCATCCCCCCGGACGCGACGGCGGTGCACGGCATCACCGATGCCGACGTGGCCGGCGAGGCGCCCTTCTGCGCCCGGGCCAAGGCGCTCCTCGATCACCTGGACGGGTGCGACCTGGCCGGGTTCAACGTCCGGCGCTTCGACATCGTCATGCTCGCCGCCGAGTTCGCACGCTGCGGCCTGCGCCTGGAGATGGAGGGGCGCCGGGTCGTGGACATGCAGAACATCTTCCACCACGAGGAGCCCCGCGACCTCTCCGCGGCGGCCCGCTTCTACCTGGGCCGCGTGCACGACGAGGCCCACACGGCCCTGGGCGACATCCGCACGTCCGCGGCGGTCCTCAGCGCGCAGCTCGAGCGATACCCTGATCTCCCCCGTGACCTGGACGGGCTCCACGCGTTCTGCGAGCAGCACTACCCGGAGCGCCGGGAGGTGGACCGTTGGTTCAGCGGCCCGCCCGAGGCTCGCGTGTTCCGCAAGGGCAAACACGAGGGCCACGCGCTCGACGAGGTCGCCGCCAGTGACTCGGACTACCTCGGCTGGATGATCCGGGCCGAGAACATGGACGAGGAGGTGGTCCGCATCGCCCAGGAAGCGCTGCGCCGCCGGGCTACCGCCGCCGCTCCGGCCGAGGACACCGTCTAACCCATTCCTCTTTCCGACGAACCGCCATGATCATGTCATTCAGCCCCAGGATCCTCCTCGCGTCCCTGGCGACGGTCGTCCTCCTGTCGCCCTCCGCCCTCGCCGCACAGGGTGCCATCCGCACCGAGGACATGGCGTCACTGCGCCCCCGCTCCATCGGGCCTGCGGTCACGGGGGGCCGCGTCCACGACGTCGAGGCAGTCCCCTCGAACCCCTCCATCCTCTACGTGGCGGTCTCGTCCGGGGGGCTCTGGAAGAGCACCAACCGGGCGCACACGTGGGTGAACGTGTTCGACACCATGGCCGTGAGCACCTTCGGCGACATCGCCCTCGCTCCCTCGAACCCCGAGATCATCTACGCCGGGACGGGCGAGCAGAACAACCGGCAGTCCACCTCCTGGGGCAACGGCGTGTACCGCTCCGACGACGGGGGCGCCTCCTGGCGCCACCTGGGGCTGGCCGAGACCCGCCACATCGGAAAGGTGCAGATCCACCCCACCGACCCGGACGTGGCGTACGTGGCCGCGCTGGGCAACCTGTGGGCGCCCTCGCCGGACCGGGGCGTGTACCGCACCCGGGACGGAGGCAGGAGCTGGGAGAAGGTGCTCTTCGTGGACGAGCACACCGGCGCGGTGGACATGGTCATGGATCCTTCGAACCCTGACATCCTCTACGCCGCCACATACCAGCGCCTGAGGCGGGCGTGGGGGTTCAACGGCGGCGGTCCCGGGAGCGGAATCCTCAAGACCACCGACGGCGGCACCACCTGGACCAAGCTCACCAACGGTATCCCCGCCGGGGACAAAGGGCGCATCGGCCTGGCCATCTCCCGCTCCAATCCCAAGGTCCTCAACGCGCTCATCGAGCACGCCGACCGGGACGCCCAGGGCACCTACCGGACCGCCGACGGCGGCGCCACCTGGGAGCGGGTGAACCCGCTCAACGGACGGCCCATGTACTACTCCCACATCTTCATCGATCCCACCGACGAGAACCGCGTCTTCGCCCTCGCCACCCAGTCCCACGTGAGCCACGACGGGGGGCGCACGTTCACCCAGATCGCCGTGACCCCGACCTACGACGTGGGCGTGCACGCCGACCACCATGCGCTCTGGATCAACCCCCACGACCCGCAGCACCTCTACATGGGCGGCGACGCGGGCATGCACGAGAGCTACGACGGGGGCGTCACCTTCCGGAAGCTGAACAACTTCCCCATCGCCCAGTTCTACGCCATAGGGGTGGACATGCGGGAGCCCTATTGGATCTACGGCGGCCTCCAGGACAACCACTCGTACATGGGGCCGTCCCAGACCCGGCGTTGGGAGGGGATCCTCAACGACGACTGGATGCAGAACGGCTTCGGCGACGGGATGTACTGGAAGGCCGACCCTCGGGACGCGCGCTACACGTACGGGAGCTCCAACGACGGCAACTACTTCCGCTACGACGCGTTCACCGGCGACATGCTGGACATCAGCCCCGAGCCCCCGTTCGGCGAACCGCCGTACCGCTTCGACTGGACGTCGCCCTCCCTCCTGTCCCAGCACGACCCTGACGTCTTCATCGTGGGCGGGAACCGGATCTTCATCTCCCGGGACCGCGGGAAGAGCTGGGAGCGCACCGAGGACCTGAGCCGTCGCATTGACCGGGAGAACCTCCGGATCATGGGCGTTCTGGGCCGGGACGTCACGCTCTCCAAGAACGACGGCGAGGCGACGTGGGGCGAGGCCACCACGCTGGCCGAGTCCCCCCTCGACCCGATGGTGCTGTGGGCGGGCTTCGACGACGGAAACCTCCAGGTCACCCGCGACGGCGGGAAGACCTGGACCGAGGTGTCGCGCAACGTGCGCGACGTCCCCGACGGCACCTACGTGAGCCGCGTGGCGGCCTCCCGGCGCGGAGGCGGCGTGGCCTACGCGACCTTCGACGCCCACCGGGACGGCGATTTCCGCCCGTACGCATTCCGCACCGACGACTTCGGGGCCACGTGGACGCCGCTGCACACCGGGCTCCCGGCCCTGGGCTCGGTGAACGTGATCCTGGAGCACCCGGAAAACCCCGACGTGCTCTTCCTGGGCACCGAGCACGCCCTCTTCGCCAGCACCGACGCCGGCGCCACCTGGGCAGAGATGCCCAACCTCCCCACCACCCTCTACGACGACCTCGTCATCCATCCGCGGGAAAAGGACCTGGTCATCGCCACCCACGGGCGGAGCATCTGGATCCTGGACGACACCCGGCCCCTGGCCGAGTGGGCATCCGCCGCGGGCCCGGCCCACCTCTTCTCCATCGCCCCGGGAACGCTCAAGAGCTACAAGAAGGACACGTCCTACCGAGCCCAGGCCGAATACTCCGGGAAGAACCCCGACGACGGCGTATACGTTACCTACCGCCTCGGCCCGGGAACCGGCGACGCCGTTCTGCGCATCGCCGATCCCGAGGGAAAGGTGATCCGTGAGATGAAGGTCCCGGCTGCGGCCGGCACGCATCGCGTGAACTGGGACCTCCGCCATCCCCTGCCGGAGAGCACCGACGTGTGGGAGCGCTGGGACCACCCCGATCTGGCGCGCCCCATTGCCGAGCGCGGCCCCTTCGTGTCCCCCGGGCGCTACACGGTGACACTGGTGGCGCGGGGGGTGGAGTCGTCCACCACGATGGACGTCCGCGGCGACCCCGACATGCCCATCACCGTGGCCGAGTACCAGGCGAGGGAGCGTTTCCTGCTGGACCTGCTGGCGCTGCGCGCCGAAGCCGAGGCGGTCATGCAGGCGATGGGCGTAACGGCCGGAGGCGGCTGGGGCCGCCCGGCGGGTGATCCGAACAGCCCGGAGAACCGCATCCGCTCCGTCTCCCGTACCGTCTCCGGCGTGTACTCGTCCATGAACGGCTCGGGGGTGCGGCCGGGCTCTCTCTACCCCCCCACGCGGACGATGCGGGATCAGGTGGAGGCGGCCAGGACGGAGGTCCAGCGGTTGAAGGCCTCGGCTAGCCGCTGAGGGGGGCGCGCCGGGGGATCCAAGGAAGGGGGCGGCCGCACGGCGCGGCCGCCCCCTTCCGCACCGGGGTGCCCCAACTCCCGCATGTGATGCCCCCGCGCCTTCCCGGGTGGGAGGCCCGGCTCTAGACTTGTGCGCCCGTCCGCGCGCCCGACCGACACGCCGAGATCCAGATGCTCCTGCACCTCCACTCCGGCCTGCGCTACCTCGTCCTGTTGGCGGGGCTGGCCGTCATCGTCTACGCGCTCCGCGGCGTGGCCCTGAAGCGGCCCCACGACAGGACGATGAAGCGGCTCGCCATCACGTTCCGATCGCTCATGGACGTGACGCTCTTCTCGGGGATCGTCATGATCACGGTGGGCTACAACTTCAACGCCGACGCGGGCATGCACGTGGTCCTCACGGTGCTGGCCACCGCGGTGAGCCACGTCGTCCCGGCGGTGATGCGCAAGCGGAAGCAGGACCAGCGCACGCTCATGCCCTACGCGGTGGCCACCGCGGCCGTGATCGCCCTCGTGATCGTGGCCACCGTCTCCCTGGGTCGTCCCGCCTTCGGTTGGAGCTCCGCCCCCGCCGAGGAGCCCGTCCTGCAGCAGCAGCCGACTCCCTAGGTATCCCGCGGCCTCGGCCGGGAGCAGCTTCAGAACGTCAGCAGCTTCGTGATCTTGGCGGTGGCGACGCGCTCCAGGACGCCCCCGTCGGCACCCAGTTGCCGGCGCTCGGTGAGCACGAGGAAGAAGTCCGACAGCGGGCCGTGGATCAGGTTGAAGCGCGCGTAGGTGACGAGCTGGTCCACGTCCTGGTTGTACTGGACGTTCAGCGTGGTGAAGACGCGCTTGGAGAAGGCGTACTTGATCCGCCCGGCGTAGACCGAGGTGGTCACCGCGCCGGCGGGCAGCTCCAGCCGGTTGTAGTCGGCCGAGGCCGTCAGGGCGAGGCGGTAGCTCACCAGCCAACGGAAGCCCCCCCCCACGGACCGGCGTTCGCCTCCGTAGTAGCCGCCTCCGCTCACGGAGAGGTCCGCGGAGAACGGACTGCCCGCCGAGGACTGGAACGACAGCGAGCCCTCGCCGAAGTCGTACCCGCCGGCCGGCACCACGCCTTCGCCCACCGTGAACGGCTCCTCCACCAACTCGTGCACCCGGGACGCCCTCCCCGTGAGCGTGGCACCCGACATGAAATCCACGACGAGCCCGGCCTCGACCTCCCGGGACACGAGCGTGTCTCCCAGGTCCGTGAAGCGATGGACCTCGACGTAGGGGTTCACCTCCTGCAGGAACGCCAGCGGGGGGCGGCTGTGCATTCCCACCGTGACGTACGTGTGCTCGATGTCGCGGCGCCGCACGAACCCCACCGCCGGCCTGAAGTCGTCGCCGATGCGCCGCCAGAGCCCCGACACGTTCCACGTGCGGTCCCGCCAAGCGGCCCCGAAGCGCGCCGCCGTCTCGTCCCCCGTGGCCCCCGGCGTCTCGGTGCGGGCCAGGTAGGAGTTGAGCACGAGAGCACCCAGAACGTGGATGTTGGCGTCCACGCCGTAGCTGCGGCCGACCAGGCCGCCCCCCTCCCCAACGCCCGTCCTGTCCACGAACATGGCGCCCACGTCCGAGGCCGGGCCGACGGCGCGGCGGACCCGCAACACGGCGAAGTTCTCGCCCGGGCGTCCGTTTGCCGCCTCCGTGCGCATGTCCAGGAGCCCCACGTCCCAGCCGCCCACGGCGCCGCTCAACCTGCCACCCGCCATGATCGGGACGGGCCGGCCCGACTGCAGGCCGATGGCCCGCGAGTGGAACAGGGTGAAGTCCCTCAGCGACGCCCCCATGCGGTACTCCCGCTCCGACTGGTCCCCGAAGTTGAAGGAGCCGGAGTTCTCCACGAAGAAGTCCCGCTGCTCGGGGAAGAAGAGGGGGAAACGGGTCAGGTTCACCTGTTCCTGGTCCACGTCCACCTGGGAGAAGTCGGTGTTCACCGTGAGGTCGAGGGTCAGCCCGGGCGTGACCCCGTACTTGAGATCCCCACCAATGCCCCGGCCCGTCCCCACCGCGCCGGCCGCCAGGGAAGAACCCGACTGGTTGTCCACGGTCAGGTACGGCTTGGCGGACAGGTTGTTGACAGCGGGGATGTCCCGGATGCCATGGAGTGTGCCCGCCTTGGACATGCGATGGGACGGGTCCCGCCGCTGGAGCGGCGCCCAGTAGGAGTCCTCGTTGTTGCGCCTCACCCGCCGCTGGAGGTTCAACCCGAAGACCTGCTCGCTGCGACGGGCGTCGTAGCGGACCCCGGACCAGGGGATGCGGATTTCGACGCTCCAGCCGTCTTCCCTCAGCGAGGTCTCCACCTCGGCGGGGATGTCGAAGCCGAAGTCCATGCTGCGGCTGTCGTCGAACGTCTGGCCGTCCCGGTACGCGCCGTACGGGTTGATGAGGAAGATGAAGGAGTTCTTCCGGTCCAGGAACGTGTCCAGGGTGAGTCCGAAGAGGTCGGCGTCGCGGGTGGAGAGCGACGGGAAGTCCCGCTCCATGCTCTGGATGACGTACAGGCCGGGCTGTGCGTCGTAGTTCATCGCCCCCACGTACAGGGCCTCGTCGTCGTACAGGATGCGCACCTCGGTGCGCTCGTGGGCCAGGCGTCCTGGATCGGGCTGCGATTGGACGAAATCGCTGATCACCTCCGCCGCCAGCCACGCCTC
The DNA here is from genome assembly GCA_041309665.1 of Gemmatimonadales bacterium. Classification (GTDB taxonomy): domain Bacteria; phylum Gemmatimonadota; class Gemmatimonadetes; order Longimicrobiales; family Gaopeijiaceae; genus SZUA-318. Next base: position 17,649 of record JBFYZE010000009.1, read on the forward strand.
GTCGTCCAGCACGCCGTCGATCACCGGCGCCACGCTCGTGCGCGTCGCGGTGGCGCTGGGGCGCGGATACGCCTCCGGGTCGTCCAGGGATCCGGGCGCCGGTGGAAGCCCGGACGGTGGGGCAGACTGCTGCGCGCCCGCAGCGGCCGCGCTCCACAGGACGAAGGACGCCGCCAGGGCAATGCATCGCACGAGCCCCTCCGCGGCCGGGCGTGTCACCGCTCAGCTCCCTCAGCCACCTGTGATCTGAACGATCACGGTGTCCATGGCCGGGCCCTGCCTGGCATCGTGCGCCGTGCCCACCGCCGTGAACGTTCCCGCGGATGCGTAGGCATACAGGAACTGCCCGTGGGCGGTCATGGCACCCGATGCGTATACGGTGTCGGCCACACCGTCTCCGTACTCGAGGGTCACGCCGTCGAGGATGGAGCCGGTGGCGTCGAAATCGAAGATGATGTCCTGCCCGATCTTCGCCGTGGTGCGGTCGCTGGTCAGCGTGATCGAGACGGGAGCCCCTCCTTCGAAAGTGACCTCCCGGCACGCCCCCATCACCACCAGTGCGATGACGGCGGCCCACACAGCAGCATTCCTCTTCACATCCACCCCCTCCTGCGGAAGTAGAAGACCATGCCCCCTGCCAAGGCGGCCATGGCCAGGAGGAGGGTCGGGTAGGCCCACCATATGCGCAACTCGGGCATCCAGTCAAAGTTCATGCCGTAGATCCCCACGACGAACGTGAGCGGGATGAAGATGCTCGCCATGATCGTGAGGACCTTCATGACCTCGTTGGTCCGCATGGTCATCCGGGACAGGTTCAGATCCACTGCCCCCGAGACCACGTCCCTCAACACCTCCACGCTCTCCACCACCTGCACGGCGTGGTCGTGCACGTCGCGCAGGAAGACCTCCGTCTCGGGGGTGAACATGTCCTCCTCGTCGCGGACCACCTGCGCCAGGGCGTCGCGCATGGGCCACACGGCGCGGCGCACCGCGATGAGCTCCCGCTTCAGCGCGTGCAGGTGGATCATGGTTTCCTGGTCGGAGTCGGCGAGCAGCTCCTCCTCCAGGCTCTCGGTCCGGTCGCCGATCGCCTCCAGCACCTGGAAGCAGGAATCCACGACGGCGTCCATGAGCGTGTAGGCGAGGTAGTCGGCGCCCCGGGTCCGCACCCGCCCCTTGGCGCTGCGGATGCGCTCCCGGATGGGGTCGAAGACGTCCCCGGCGCGCTCCTGGAACGTGAAGACGTACCTGTCGCCCAGCACCATGCTCAGCTGCTCCTGCTCCACCTGGTTGTGCTCGGCGTTCCAGCTGAGCATGGGGAGCACGACGAAAAGGTAGTCCTCGTACTCCTCCACCTTGGCGCGCTGGCCCGTGCCGACGACATCCTCCATGAGGAGCGGATGCCAGCCGAAGTGCTCGCCCAGACTCCGGACCAGCTCAACGTCGTGCAGCCCGTCCACGTTCACCCAGCTCACCGTCGGCGAGCTCTTGAACGGGAAGCAGGCGTCGACGGAGCCCACCTCCGACTCGGTCGCGTCCTTCGCGTCGAAATCCAGGCAGGTGATCCGCACGCGGTCCACCTTCTGGACCCCCGTGTGGACCATCGTACCGGGAGAGAGCCCGGGCTTCTTCATCCTACGGCGGACCAGGCGTCCCATCACCTTCGCCTGCCGCACGGGGTTGATGGCATCCGCGATCCGATGACGTTTCTTCTTGTGGCTCACGGCTCCTCCCACGCAGGCGCCGGACGGGTCATCCGCGCTCCCGGAATGCCATCCAGGTTGCACCACCGTCAGGGACGGAGGCCTCCGGCGCAACCCCCCGGCTCCCCGGGGGTACTGCGTCGCCACCCCGAACCTCAACTCCGAAACCCGTGCGCACCCTGCATCCGAGAGCCCTTTCGGTGTCCGTGGCCTGGACCCTCGGCCTCCTCATCCTGGGAAGCGTCTTCCACGCCACCGAGTCGAGCCTGGCCTGTCCGGACTGGCCGACATGCTTCGGGACCATGGTGCCGGAGATGACCGGAGGGGTCTTCTGGGAGCACCTGCACCGACTGGTCGCGGGGGGGCTCCTCCTCATGTGGGGGCTGGCCACCTGGCTCATACGGAAGGAGGCGGGGGACCGTCCGTGGATGTTCCGCGCCGCCCTGGCGGGCGTGGGGCTCCTCCTCGTCCAATCGGTGTTCGGCGGGCTCACCGTGCTCTTCCGCCTCCCCGACCTGGTGTCCACCACCCACCTGAGCCTGGCCCTCGTCTTCCTCGGCCTGGCCACCTTCCTGGCATCGGCCTCGGCGTGGGCGCCGCGCATGGGCGCGCTGGAGCCCGATGTGGCCCGCGGCCTCCTACGGTGGGGGCTCGCGGCGGCAGCCATGATCTTCGTCCAGTCCGTCGTGGGCGGCCTGGTCCGCCACACCGACGCCGGGCTGGCCTGCCCCGACGTGCCGCTGTGCATGGGCCGGATCGTGCCGCCCCTCCAGAACGGCATGGTCCTGCTCCACTTCCTGCACCGGATGCTCGGCTACGCCGTCGCCGCAGCCGTGGTGGGGATGGCGGTCTGGGCCGTCCGCCGCGGGGCCCCGGCGGCGGTCCGGAGCTGGACGGGATGGGCCGCCGTCCTCGTCCTCGTGCAGGTGGGGTTGGGCTTCCTCTCGGTGTACACCCGCCTGGAGGTGGTGCCGGTGTCGCTCCACACGCTGGTGGCAGCGAGCCTCCTCTCGGTCATGGTCCACCTGGCCACGGCGGCCCGGACATCGGAGGCGTGAGGGAACGCCCGTGGACCGAGCCCAGATCGGAGACGTGCTGGCGCTGGTCAACGCCAGCCTGAACGCGACGAGCGCCCTGGCCCTCGCCACCGGGTGGGTACTCATCCGGCGCCGGAAGGCGAAGCTCCACCGCCGGGCCATGATGACGGCGCTGGGCGCCTCCACCCTCTTCCTGGGGTTCTACCTGACCCGGGTCGCCATCACGGGGACGCACCAGTTCGCCGGCGAGGGAGCCGCGAGGACGGTGTACCTGGCCATCCTCTTCTCCCACATGGTGCTGGCGGTGCTGGTGGTGCCGCTCGTGCTCCGCCTCCTCTGGCTCATCCGGAAGAAGCGCTTCCACGACCACGCCCGACTCGCCCGCTGGACGTTCCCGGTGTGGGCGTACGTGTCCGTCACCGGCCTTCTCGTGTACCTGCTCCTGTACCAGGTCTACGGGTACCGGTAGCGCGCCCCCGCTGCCGCATCCCCGGTGGTCGCCCGTCCATCGCGCGCCCCCTCGGGCGAGCCCTCACACAGCCGGGAAGGAGATCTCCACTTCGCCGCCGCCGGCGGGCGCGTTGCGCAGCTCGATGCGCCCACCCATCCCCTCGACGACCCGGCGGGCGTGGGGAAGCCCGAGACCCAGGCCGTCCTCGGCGGTGGAGTAGAAGGGGTCGAACGCCCGCCGCAGCGCCTCCTCGGAGAACCCCGGCCCCCGGTCGCGCACGCGGATCCGCGCCTCGCCACCTTCCACGAGCGCGGACACGTCCACCGTCGCCGCCCCTCCGAACCGGGCCGCGTTGTGGAGCACCAGGTAGAACGCGTCCATGAGGGACGTGACGTTCACCCGGGCGCGCACGGGCTTGTCGTCCAGGGAGAGGCGCACTCCCACGCCCTGGTCGTGCGCGAACTCGCGGGTGACCTGCTGGACGAGGTGGGACAGGTCCTTCGTCTCGGTTTCCAGGACCGGCTCCTTCGTGAAGAAGTCCAGGTCCTTCACGGCGCCCAGGGCGCGCTCGATCCGCTCCCGGAGCTCCTCGGCGTCCGCCGAGGGAGCCGCGCCCGCCAGGGGCGCCCCCACCGCGTTGCGGAGGAACGCGCTCACTCTGCCCACCGCCTCCACGAGAGCCGCCTGACGTTCGGCGTCCCGGGGCGCCCATCCCTGCTCCAGCGCGCGCTGCAGCTCGGCCGCCGCGCTTCCCGCGGCGATCCCCTGCGGCCGCCGCCCGCGCGACACGGCCTCCACCAGGGTACGCATCTGCCGCTCCGCCTCGGCGCGGGCCTCGATCCGCCCCGCCTCGAAGCCTTCGTCGCGACCTTCCCGGCGTCCCGCCGCGACGCCACCGGACCGGCCCATCGCCCGACCGATGGCGAAGCCCGCCACCGCGAGCACAAAGCCCGCCACGACCTCGAAGATGCCCATGCGTCCCCCGTGTACCGTTCCAGGCGGCGCGCCGGCTCTCGGCGCCGCGCCGCAGGGATCTTCGCACCGCTCCAGGGAGAGGGCAACCGCGTTGCCCCGGCTCCCCCCGCCTCCTATCCTCTGCGTGCCATGGACCGACTCGACGCCCTGCGCCTCCTCCTGCGGGAGAGCTCCGACCGGGACAACCCACCTGCGGAGGTGGTGGCGGCGCTGTTCCATCGGCTCCACAGCATGGCCGTCGTCGGCATCTCCCGGGACCCGTCGAAGGTGGCGCGGCGCGTGCCGTCGTACCTGGCGGCCCAGGGATACGAGGTCCACCCGGTGAACCCCCACGCCGGAAGGCTCCTCGGCCGCCAGGCGTCGGCGTCCCTGTCGGAGCTCCGGCGGGCGGTGGACATGGTGGTCGTCTTCCGCCCACCGGAGGAGGCCGGCGCAGTGATCCTCGAGGCCGTGGGGCTGCAGGGTGGCCCGGCCATCTGGCTCCAGGAGGGGATCCGCGCGGACCGGGAGGCGGGAGAGGCGCGCACCGCCGGCCGCCTCGTGGTGCAGGACCTGTGCACGTACAAGGTGCACCGGGCGCTCTTCACCTAGACCGGCCCCGCGAGCGCGGCTGCGGGGTCTCCCGGGCTCAGGCCCCCAGCGCCGCGGCTACGAGCTCTGCGTGGCCCTCGGGCTTCACCTTCCGCCAGGCTTCCAGGACCGTCCCGTCCTCACCGATGAGGAAGGTGCTGCGCTCGATGCCCATGTAGCTGCGCCCGTACATGCTCTTCTGCGCCCACACGCCGTACGCGTCCGCCACGGCGTGGTCCTCGTCGGAGAGGAGCGTGAAGTTCAGGCCGTGCTTGTCCCGGAACTTCCGATGTGACGCCACCGGGTCGGGCGACACCCCGAGGATCACGGCGTCGACGCCCTCGAAGCGCGGCAGCGCGTCACGCAGCTCGCACGCCTGGGCCGTGCACCCCGGCGTGTCGTCCTTAGGGTAGAAGTACAGGACCACCTTCCGGCCGCGGAGCGACGAGAGGCGGAGCGATTCCCCTCCGTCCGTGGGGAGGGTGAAGTCGGGTGCGGGCGCGCCCTTGGCGACCATCGCGGATCCTCCCTTCGGGTCAGTCGGCCACCGAGTCGGCGGGCGGGAGCGGGGGCGGCTCCGGCGCCCCCTCCAGGAGAGCGCCCTCCCAGCGGCAGAGCGCGTCCCCCCGGGACTGGCAGAGCGTGTGGGTGATGCTGGCCTTGTGGCCCGTCGCCTGTTCGATGGCGGTCTGGCACAGGCCGGTCACGAGCGCGCACGCCTCGCCGCCGGGGTCCGCCTCGATGAACAGGAGGCCACGACCCTCCAGGGAGAAGGCCCCCCTCCCCATGCCGCCGATCCGACGCCCGAACAGAGCCTTCAGGCGTCTGCGGACGCGGCTCCGGGCCACGGCCAGGGCCATCCCCCTGGGCAGGAAGCGGCGCCATCCCGGACGGTTGGAGCCGGCCAGGCTCTGTCCGGCCAGGAAGAAGATGTCCTCCGCGTCGGGCCTGCGGATGACGAGCCGGAAGAGGTCCTGGATCTCCGGATCCGTGAGCCGGACTCCGCGGCGGGCGTCCTCCCGGAACGACCGGATCTGGCGGCCCACGACGTCGTTGAGCCCGAGGCGGCGGGGGAGGGTGACGGTGGTGTCCTCCTCCTCAAGGAGCTCGGAGGGGATGTCCAGGTCCCGCATGACCTCGAGGAGCCGCAGGCCCACCAGGGCACGGACGCGGCGCTTCGAGACCTCGGCGGGGGAACTCGGGGCGGAGGTGGTCAATTGCGCTTCGGAGAGGGAGCAATGGGGGGCGGCAGATAGGAAATCTCAGCAAGGGGGACCCCTCGGGCAACGCTTCCCTGGCAGCGCTCCGGGCGCTTCCGCTCCGGGGGACCCCCGACGAAGCGCCAGCCACCCCGTTTTGCGGAACGTGCCAAATTGAGAGTGACAAGTCCATTCCCCGGTTGTATATAGGGGTTGCCGGCAGAAAGTCGCCGGCGTCGAAGCGGGCGGAGCGTGAAGGGAACATCTCGTGGCCCACCCTGGGGGGGCTGGTTCTTCGTGCCACCGAGACCCTTTGCCTCCCCCGCTTCTTCTTTTCCAGGTGCCGCCGGCTGAGACGACGCCCCGCGGGACCCCTTGAACCAGCCTCGCGGGGTCGGCATATTTCAATCTAGAAGCAAGAATGATTCCGGATTTCGTAGGTGCGGAACTGGGAGTTTTCCCCACAAGGAGCGGCTCACTCCGCCCGACACGGATGCCCCCGAACGGACGCGACATGGCCAACTTCGAAATCGAGCAGGTCCGCACGCCCTGGGGTGTTGGCGCCCTCGCCGCGCTCAGCGACGAGGAGCTCGTCACCGCCCATCTCGAGGGGCGGCCGGGAGCGTTCCAGGAGCTCTATGAGCGCTACCGGGACCGCCTCGTCCACTTCATCACCCGCAAGACGGGCGACCCTGACCGGGCGCAGGACCTGGTCCAGGAGGCGTTCATCCGCGTGACGCGGCACCTCCACCGCTTCGACACCTCCAAAAAGTTCTCGACCTGGGTCTACACCATCGCCTCGAATCTGTCGAAGAACGAGCTCCGCAACCGTTCCCGCAGCCCGCTGGTCCTCTTCCAGCGCCTCACCGGCAACTGGGAGGACGACCACCGGCCCCTGCAGTTCGAGGACTCGGCCATGCGCCCGGACGACCTGTACCGGAAGCGCTACCTCCGCCGGCTGGTGGAGGACCTGGTCCAGGAGCTCCCCGAGCACCATCGCCTGGTCTTCCGCCTCCGCGAGCTGGAGGGAAAGAGCTACGAGGAGATCGCCGAGATCACCGGCGTGAACCTGGGCACCGTCAAGAGCCGCCTGCACCGCGCGCGCAACTCCTTCGCCCAGCGCATCGAGCCCTTCCTGAACTAGCCTCCGCCGGCCAGAACCTTCCGGCGGCGCAAGCCGTAATGCCGGGTGCGGGCACCTCCCCGCACCCGGCATTACTTTGTCAGGAAGCCAGCGAGCGAGCACCGCGAAGCGGTGCAAAGCGAGCGAAGCGGTGCCGCGCGGAGCGAGCGAAGCGATGCGGCGAGGTGCGAAGCGAGCGAAGCGATGCGAAGCCCGCCGCTGCGGCCACCAGGGTACGAGCGAGCGTGCGCAGGTCGAGAAGGTTGCGCGCCCGTCAGGGCCGGGGGGGAGGGACGTCCCCCCTCGCCCGCAGCGAGGATCGCGCGGCGGAGCCGCGCGAGCGAAGCGCCCGAGTCGCGGGCGAGGGGGCGTCCCGCCCCCCCTACCACTGGAGATCGAAGACCATGTTCGACAACCTGCGCAACGCCTTCCGCGAGGCACTCGAGAACTTCAACAAGGAGCTCTCCCGCGATCAGGTTCCGGAGGCGGTGGACACCCTCCTGGCCGGCATGCGGGCGGAGACGGTCGACGCGCAGGCCCGCGTCCGCGAGCTGCAGGAGCAGATCACCCGCGCCACCGCCGAGGCCGAGCGGGAGAAGGCGGAGGCCGCCACCGCACGCCGCCGCGAGAAGCTGGCCTCGGACATCGGCGATGCCGACACGGTGAAGGTCGCCGCCCAGTACGCGGCCAGACGGGAGGAGCGCCAGCGCGTCCTGGAGCAGAAGGCCGCCGCCATGAAGGAGGAGCTGGCCATCCGGACCCGCGAGGTGGAGGAGATGCTGGCGAAGGTGAAGGAGGCGCAGGCCAGCCGCGACGGCCTCGCGGCCACCGCCGGGCGGACGGGGGCGCGCGAGTCGCTCCACGCCGCCGACGACCTGTTCGGCGAGCTCGACCGCATGGCCGAGAAGATCGGGCACGAGGACGCGCGCGCGCAGGCCGCGGAGGAGCTCTCCGACCTGGACCTGGACGCCGATCCGGACTTCGCCCCACCGCCGCCTCCGGAGGTGGACCTGGACGCGCGCCTGGAGGAGCTGAAGCGCAGGATGGGGCACGAGTAGGGGCTTCGCCCTGCCGTCGCCGCTGCGCCAGCCACTCTGCCCCCTGGGCGCCGCTCTGCGCCCGCTACTCTGCTCCGTCGGCGAAGTCGCGCAGGAAGAGGAGCCCGGCGCACTCCCCGGCCAGGAAGAGGATGTCCTCCCGGTCCCTGCCCGAGGGCTCGCTCACGCCCCCGGCCCCGCCGACCACGACGAGGAACCACCGCCGCGCGTCGTCCTCCCCGAGGTAGACGGCGAGGCTTCCGCCGGGAGCGCCGAGCACTTCCGGGACACGCCCGGCGTCGAGCCCCGGGGCCCCGTGCCACTCGAAGCCGGTGCGGGCCGGGTCCGAGCCCAGGTCGAGGACCACGAAGGGACGGAGCGGGCCGCCCCCCGGCGTGTCCCACAGGATCCCCCCACGCTCGCCGGCGGCCAGGTAGATGGCGCGCCACAGCGGGAGCGCGAAGCGCGACCGCTCCCCCTCCGCCCCCCAGAGGGCGAAGGTGGAGACGGGCTCCTTGGTCCCTTCCCTGCGGCGGAGATACTCGCCCAGGTCGATGATGCCGTCGCTCACGCGCTCAACCTCCCCCTCCGTCCCGCCGCCGTCAACCGGGCCGGGCACCAGGCCCCGTCCACTCTGGCCGGGCCCTGCCCCTTCGGGTAGATTTTCCGGGCCGCATTCGAGGACCTCAACGCACGGAACCGCTCGGGCAGAACCGAAGATGCAGAACTGGATCGGCATCGGGATCTGGATCGTCATGGGGGCCGCGGTCGGCCTGGCCATGAAGGCGCTCGTGAAGCTCCCCGAGGAGACCGCAGGCCACACGCCCGTCCTGCTGGCGTTGGGTGCCTTCGCAGCGGTCATCGGGGGCATGCTGGGCGTCGGCATCTTCCACCTGTACGAGCCCCTGGCGTTGAGCGCCGGCGGAATGGGCGCCGCCTTCGTGTTCTCCGTCCTCATGACGTTCATCTACCGCTGGGGCATCCGCGGCTGGGCCTGAGCGCAGCCCTCCCCGGCGAGGAGCCAGCCATGTCGGATGTCCTGAAGTACGTCGACGCCAACCTCGGGCGCTTCCGCGCCGAGATGTACGACTTCCTCCGCATCCCCTCCATCAGCGCGAAGGCCGAGCACAACGCGGACATGCGCCGCACGGCCCAATGGCTCGCCGACCGGCTGCGTGACGCCGGCCTCGAGCCGTCCATCCACGAGACCCCGGGCCACCCCGTGGTCCTGGGTGAGTGGCGCGGAGCGGGGAAGGACGCGCGCACCGTGCTCATCTACGGGCACTACGACGTGCAGCCCCCCGAGCCCCTCGAGGAGTGGCTGTCGCCGCCCTTCGAGCCCACCGAGCGCGACGGGAAGGTGTTCGCCCGCGGGTCCGCCGACGACAAGGGCCAGATCTACATGCATGTGAAGGCCCTGGAGGCCCAGCTGAAGGTGGAGGGCAAGCTCCCCTTCAACGTGGTCCTGCTCGCCGAGGGCGAGGAGGAGGTGGGCTCCGTCAACCTGGTGCCCTTCGTGGAGAAGAACGCCGGGCGCCTCGCCTGCGACACGGTCATCATCTCCGACTCCAACATGTACGCCGAGGGGATGCCCTCGGTGCTCTTCTCCCTACGCGGCCTCGCCTACTTCGAGATCCGCGTGAAGGGCGCCAGGAGCGACCTCCACTCCGGGCAGTTCGGCGGCCCGGTGGTGAACCCGGGGAACGCGCTGGCCAAGATCATCGCCTCGTTCCACGATGCCGACGGCAGGGTGGCCATCGAGGGCTTCTACGACGACGTCGCGGAGTGGGAGCCGGAGACCCGCGAGCAGATCCGCTCCCTCCCCTTCGACATCGACGCGTACAAGAAGGAGCTCGAGGTCGCGGACCTGGGCGGGGAGAAGGGGTGGACCACGCTGGAAAAGCTCTGGATCCGCCCGACCTGCGACGTGAACGGGATCCTGTGCGGCTACACCGGCGAGGGCGCCAAGACCGTGCTCCCCGGGAAGGCCATGGCCAAGGTGAGCTTCCGCCTCGTGCCCACCCAGACCCCCGAGAAGGTGAAGCCCCTGGTGGAGGCCCACGTGAAGAAGGTCGCGCCTCCCGGCGTCACGGTGGAGGTGGTGGAGCTGCACGGCGGACGCCCGTGGAAGGCGAAGGTGGACGCGAAGCTCCTGGCCGCGGCGTCGCAGGCGCTGCAGGAAGCGTACGGGACCCCCGCCGTGCTCCAGGGCGAGGGAGGCTCCATCCCCATCGTCGTGGACTTCGAGGAGAAGCTGAAGTGCTCGGCGCTCCTCGTGGGGTTCGCGCTCCCGGGGTGCAACCTGCACGCCCCCAACGAGTGGTTCTCCCTGGACTCCTTCGACAAGGGGATCCGGGCGCTCACCATCCTCTACGGGAAGCTGGCGTAGCCCACCGCCGGCACTTCACCGAGGCTGCTCTCCGTCGGAGAAGCCTTCCCCCGGGTGCCCCGCTCCGGGGGAGGGCGACCTCCCGATCCCCATGACCGCTCTCGTCGAGGCCCTCCGGGGCAGCGAGATGCTGCTGCTCTTCGCGGTGATCGTCTCCGGCCTCGCGCTGGGGCGGATCTCCTTCGCGGGCGTGCGCCTCGGCGTGGCCGGCGTGCTCTTCTCGGGACTCGCCCTCGGTGCGCTCCTGTCGGTGCCCGGCGACGCGCTCCGGATCGCGCCTCAGCTGCGCGACCTGGGCCTGGTGCTCTTCGTCTACCTGGTGGGGCTGGCCAGCGGCCCTGGCTTCTTCACGGCGTGGCAGCGCGACGGCAAGCGCATGAACCTGGTCGTTGTCCTCGCCCTCCTGGCGGGCGCGGCCACCGTCCTGGTGGGCGGACGCCTGCTGGACCTGGACCCGGGATTCATGGCAGGGGTGTTCTCGGGCGCGCTCACCAACACGCCGGCCCTGGCGGCCGCCAACGAGCGCCTGCAGGGGACCGCGCTGGCGTCGCACCCCGCGATGGGGTACTCCATCACGTATCCGTTCGGCGTGCTGGGAGGGCTGGCGCTCTTCCGCATCCTCGCGCGCATGCGCCGGCGCGTCCTCGAGGAGGAGCGCACCCGTCGGGAGAAGGCGGTCAGCCCACCCCTGCGCTCCTCGAACTTCGAGATCACCAACCCGGAGGTCGTGGGGCACGCCATCGGTGAGCTGCGCGTCCGCGACGCCGTGGGCGTGGTGATCTCCCGCTGGAACCGCGGAGGCGTGACCCAGGTCCCCACCAGCTACACGGTGCTGGCGGCCGGGGACGTGGTCACCGCCGTGGGGACCGCGGAGGCCCTCGCCGCCGCGGAGCGTTTCTTCGGCGCCCGCTCGGACCGGCAGCTCGAGACGTACCGGGAGCAGGTGGACATGCGCCGCATCCTGGTGTCGCGCAGGGACCTGGTGGGAAAGTCCATCGCCCAGCTCGAGCTCCAGCGGCGCTTCAACGCCCAGATCACGCGCCTCCGGCGCGCCGACCTGGACCTCCTTCCCTCCGGCGACATGACACTGGCCCTCGGGGACCGGCTCCGGGTGGTCGCGCCGAAGAGCCGCATCCCGGAGCTCGCCGCCTTCTTCGGCGATTCGGAGAAGGCCCTGGCCGAGCTGGACTTCGTGGCGCTGGCGGCGGGGATCATGGCCGGCCTCCTGCTGGCAAACGTCCCGCTCCCCGCACCCTCGGGACAGATGAAGCTCGGCATCGCCGGAGGCCCCCTTCTGGTGGCGCTCTTCCTCGGCAGGCTCGGGCGCACCGGCCCGTTCGTCTGGTCGGTTCCCTACGAGTCCAGCGCCACCCTCCGCGAGCTGGGCCTCCTCCTCTTCCTCTCGGGCGTGGGCGTCGGCGCCGGCGCGGCCCTGGGGGAGCTGGACGGCTCCAGCGGCCTCGCCATGCTGGGCCTCGGCGCCGTCGTGACGCTCGTCACGTCGGCGACGGTCCTGACCCTGGGGCCCCTCCTGGGGCACTCCACCTTCATCGGGAGCCTGGGCGCGGCGTCCGGGACGCAGACGCAGCCGGCCACGCTGGCCGCGGCCTACGAGATCTCGGGGCGCTCGGACGAGGTGTACGTCGCCTACGCGCTCGTGTACCCCGTGGCCATGATCGGGAAGATCCTCATCGCGCAGCTCATCGCGCTCATGTGACGGCGGGAGCCGTTCAGGCTTCTTGCGTCCCCACCATGGCGGCGGCGCACAGCAGCGCCCGGGCCTTGTTCAGCGTCTCCTCGTACTCCTTCGCGGGGTCGGAGTCCGCCACGATCCCGGCGCCGGCCTGCACATAGGCCTTCCCGCCCGTGATCATCATGGTGCGGATGGTGATGGCCGTGTCCAGGGCCATGCCTCCGTAGGCGAAGTGCCCCACCGCTCCCGCATACGGGCCCCGGCGGGTGGGCTCCAGCTCGTCGATGATCTCCATGGCGCGCAGCTTGGGCGCCCCCGACACGGTTCCGGCTGGGAAGCACGCCTTGAACACGTCCATGGCGTCCAGGCCGTCCCGCAGCGTCCCCTCCACCTGGCTCACCAGGTGCATGACATGGGAGTACCGCTCCACCACCATGAGGTCGGGGACGCGCACGGTTCCGAACCCGCTCACGCGCCCCACGTCGTTGCGCCCCAGGTCCACGAGCATGCGATGCTCCGCCAGCTCCTTCTCGTCCGCCGCCAGCTCCTCGGCCAGGGCGCGGTCTGCGGCGGGCGTGGCGCCGCGGCGCCGGGTGCCCGCGATGGGGCGCACCGTCACGGTGCCGTCCTCCAGGCGCACCAGCACCTCGGGCGAGCTCCCCACCAGGCTCACCCCGTCCAGCTCCAGGAAGAAGAGGTAGGGCGAGGGGTTCAGCGTGCGCACGGCCCTGTAGAGGTCGAAGGGCGCCGCCTGCAGGGGCACCTCCAGCCGCTGGCTGAGCACCACCTGGAACGCGTCCCCGGCGCGGATGTACTCGCGCACCCGCTCCACCGCCGCCTCGAACGCCGTGCGGCTCATGGAGCTCTCCACGGCGGGATCGGCGTCGGGCTCGGGGGCCAGCGCCACTGCCCTCGGCCCTTCTCGCTCGGAGAGCCGCCGGACCAGCACCTCCGTTCGCTCGGCGGCCTCGTCGTAGCGGGCGCGCAGCGCCGCCTCGTCCAGCCCGGGCTCCACGGACACGGCCGCGATGGCCATGGCCCGGCCCCGCAGATTGTCGATGGCCAGCACGACGTCGGTGAACACGAAGAGGCCATCGGGCAGCTCCAGCTCCGCGGGCGGACCGTCCCCGAGCCGCTCGATCTGGCGCACCACATCGTACCCGAAGTACCCTACGGCTCCGCCCCAGAAGCGAGGAAGGCCGGGCACCTCGGCCGGGCGTCGCGCCCTCAGGCGCGCGTCCAGGTCCCCGAGGGGGTCCCGGGTCTCCACCGGCGTCCACCCCGTGCCGGGTGCCCACCAGGACACCCGGCCGCCCAGCAGGCGCCACGCTCCGGACGGTTCGGTGCCGAGGAACGAGTAGCGCGCCCACTGCTCGCCGCCCACCACCGACTCGAGCAGGAACCCGAAGGGCGGGCGCGCGAGCTTCGCGTACGCGGTCACGGCCGTGTCCGTGTCGAACAGGAACTCCCGCCAGACGGGGACCACACGGGCGCCTGCGGCGTATTCCAGGAAGCGTGCGAACGGAGGAGAGATCGTCATGAGCGACGCAATGTCCCGACCCGAGCACGGGGCGTCAACGGCGGTGGTGGCCGTGGACACGGGGGGCACCTTCACCGACCTGGTGCTCTGGCGCGGGGGGGCGCTGTCCACGCTCAAGGTCCCCTCCACGCCCGCCGACCCGGCGGAAGCCGTCCTGCAGGGTGTCCGCCGTCTGGTCGCCGAGGGCGAGCCCTTCCTCCTCCTCCATGGCTCCACCGTGGCCACGAACGCGCTCCTGGAGCGGCGCGGCGCCCGGGTCGTCCTGGTCACGAACCGGGGCTTCGAGGACGTCATCGAGATCGGCCGGCAGAACCGCCCCCAGCTCTACGCGCTGGTCGGGCACCGCGCCCCACCGCTGGTGGCCCGGGAGGATCGCATGGGGATCCCCGGGCGCCTGGGACCCAGGGGCGAGGAGGTGGAGCCGCTGGACCCCTCCGCCCTGGAGGCGCTGGCGACCCTGGTGGAGGAACGGGGCGCCGAGTCCGTCGCCGTCTGCCTTCTCCACTCCTACGCCGATGCGCGGCACGAGGCGCTCGTAGCGGTGGCGCTGGCCCCCACGGGGCTCCCCCTGTCGGTCTCTTACCAGCTCATCCCCGAGTTCCGGGAGTACGAGCGCACCTCCACCACGGTGGTGAACGCGTACGTCGCGCCGCTCATGTCCCGCTACCTGGGGCGCATCTCCGCCGAGGCAGGCGCCCGGCGTTTCAGCATCATGGGCTCCAACGGCGGCGCCATCCCCGTGGAGCGGGCGCGCCGCGAGCCGGTTCACACCGTGCTCTCCGGCCCCGCAGGAGGCGTGGTGGGCGCCCTCACCTGGGGCCGGCGGGCCGGCTTCGAGAAGGTGCTCACCTTCGACATGGGGGGCACCTCCACCGACGTGTCGCTCTGCCCTGGGAGGCCGCTGCGCACCCGTGAGTTCGACATCGACGGGCAGCCCGTGGCGATCCCCGTCATCGACATCCACACCGTCGGAGCGGGCGGCGGATCGCTCGCCCGCCTCGACGCCGGTGGCGCGCTGCGCGTGGGTCCGCAGAGCGCGGGGGCGGACCCCGGCCCCATCTGCTACGGGCGTGGTGGCACGCAGATCACCGTCACCGACGCCCACGTGTGGCTCGGGCGCCTTCCCGTGGACGCCTTCCTCGGAGGCCAGGGCCACCTGGACCGGAGCGCCGTCGCGGGCCCCCTGGCCCGCCTCGCCGAGGGGCTCGGAGGCTCGCCGGAGGAGGCCGCGGAAGGCGTCCTGGCCGTGGCGGACGCAGCGATGGAGCGGGCGCTCCGGGTCATATCGGTGGAGCGCGGATACGACCCCGCCGACTTCGTCGTCGTAGCCTTCGGCGGCGCCGGCGCACTCCACGTGGCCGAGCTCACCCGGCGCCTGGGGGCGGCGCGCGCGCTCGTGCCCCCCGACCCGGGCCTGCTCTCCGCCTACGGCATGCTCGCCTCGCCGGTGACGCGGGAGGTGTCGCGCACGGTCCTGGCCAGCGCCCAGGACCCCTCCGCGGACGCCGCCCTCGCCGCGGTGTTCGCCGAGTTGGAGAGCCAGGGACGCGCGGAGATGCTCGAGGAGGGCGCCGACCCGCTCGTGCTCGTGTCGGAGCGCTGGGTGGACGCCCGCTACCAGGGGCAGAGCTTCGAGCTCCGCGTTCCCGCCCGGGACTGGGTGGAGGAGTTCCACGCGAGCCACGACGAGCGCTACGGATACCGCCGCCCCGGCACCCCGGTGGAGGCGGTGACGCTCAGGGTGGTCGTGACCGCCCCGCCTCTCCCCATGGACGCCCCGGAGCTGGCGGAGGCGGCCGCGCCGCCCCCCCTGGAGCAGGCGCAGGTGGTGTTCGGCGGACGGGTCCTACCCGCCCGCAGGGTATGGCGGCGCGACCTCGCGGCGGGGCACGTCCTCGAGGGACCGCTCGTCGTCCAGGAGTACAGCGCGACCACGTGGGTGCCCCCGGAGTGGCGCATGGAGGTGGACCGCTGGGGATGCTTGCACCTCGTCCCCGGGATCTGATCGTTATCTTTGGTCCCGCGCCGGCAATCGGGCCGGCGCGCGCCAACCCGACCCGCGAGCACCATGGCCAACAGTGACGATCTCCGCCCCCCCTACGGCGCGGCCGCCGTGGCCGGGCTGGCGGTCTTCGCGCTCTACGCGCTGACCCTGTCCCGCACCACGGCGTTCTGGGACACCAGCGAGTACATCTCCACGGCGCACATCCTGGGCATCCCCCACCCCCCGGGGAACCCGCTCTTCGTGGTCCTCGCCCGGGCCTGGTCCGTCCTGCTCGAGCCCTTCGGGCTCTCCGTGGCGGTGCGCGTGAACCTGTTCAGCGCGTTCATGAGCGCGGCGTCCCACGCGCTCTGGTTCCTCATCGTCCACCACATCCTCCGGTACGTCTCGGAGGACCGGCTCTTCCGCCTGGCCGGAGCCGCGGCGGCCGTGCTCGTGAGCGCCACCGCGTTCACGGTGTGGAACCAGTCGAACGTGAACGAGAAGGTCTACACCGTCTCGCTCCTCACCATCGCGCTGCTGAGCTGGCTGGTCTTCCGCTGGCAGGAGAACCTGGGCAAGGGGAAGGACGACAACCTCCTCGTGCTCATGGTGTTCATCCTCGCCCTGAGCGTGGGGAACCACCTGATGGCGTTCCTGGCCGCGCCGGCCATCGCGTTCTTCATCCTGCTGGTCCATCCCCGCACGCTCTTGAATTGGAGGCTGTACCTGGCGGCCGGGGGCGCGGCGCTCCTGGGCATCACCATCCACCTCTTCCTGCCGCTGCGCGCCGGCCTCGACCCGGTGATCAACGAGGCCGCGCCAACCTGCCCGGACCTGGCGTCGTCGCTCACCGCCATCGTCACCTACGGCAAGGCCGGGTGCGTGGCCCTCTCCGAGGCGCTCAACCGGACCCAGTACGACAAGCCCGGCCTGACCGAGCGGCTGGCGCCCCTCTCGTCCCAGTTCGCCAACTACCTCCAGTACTTCGACTGGCAGTGGGCCCGGGGCATGGACGGCACGAACACCGTGTTCGCCAACCTGCGCCTCCCGTTCACGATGCTCTTCACCGGGCTGGGCGTGTGGGGCGCCATCGAGCACTTCCGCCGCGACAGGCCGAGCTTCTGGTACATCGCGACTCTGTTCGGCACCCTCTCCGTCGCGCTCGTCTACTATCTGAACTTCAAGTACGGATACTCCCTGGAAGCCCCGGTGCAGAACCGCGAGCTCCACGAGGTGAGGGAGCGGGACTACTTCTTCATCGTGAGCTTCTCGGTGTGGGGGCTCTGGGCGGGCATGGGCATCGCCACGCTCTGGAAGGAGGCGGCGACGGAGCTCAAGACCACGCTCCTGAAGACCGCGCCCATCCTCGGGCTGGCGTTCATCCCGCTGGTGGCCAACTGGAGCTGGGCGAGCCGGGCCCACGACTACTCTGCGCGGGACTGGGCGTACAACCTGCTCATGAGCGTGGAGCCGTACGGGGTGCTCTTCACCAACGGGGACAACGACACCTTCCCGCTCTGGTACCTCCAGGAGACGGAGGGCATCCGCAAGGACGTCACGGTGATCGTGACCTCATATCTCAACACCCCGTGGTACACCAAGCAGCTGCGCGACCTCACCCGGCCCTGTCCCGAGGGGGTCTCCGCCGAGGACGACCCCTCGGTCATCCTCTGCCAGCGGACCTACACCGCCGAGAACACCGGCGCCGCCTACGTGACCTCCGCCGCCGAGGCAGGCGACAAGATCCCGCTCCTCCTCTCCTCGCCCGTCCAGCCTCCGACGCGGTCCATCCTGCCGCTGGACGATGCCACCATCGACCGCGTCGCCCAGAGCTACAGCCGCCTGGACCAGGACCAGCCCGTCCGCCTGGGCGGGATCACCGCGGTGCTCCGCTCGGGGCAGCTCGTCTACCCGTGGATGCAGTACGCGCTCGTCCTGATCAACGAGGTCGCCGGGGACCGCCCCGTGTATTTCGCCTCCAGCGGCAACGCCGCGTCCGCCCTCGGCCTGGACGCCTACCTGATGCGGCAGGGGCTGGCCTTCAAGATGCACCCCGCCCCGCTGGACCAGGCGACGCCTCCCGGCGTGATGCGCATGGCCCAGTCGCCCTACGTCACCGTCGTGGGCGCCTGGGTGGACGTGCCGCGCACCCGGGCGCTGGCGGACGAGGTGTACATGCACCGCACGGGAATCCCGGACGGATGGAAGCACTGGCCCGACGCGTCCACCATCGGAATCCCGAACTACTACGCCTGGGTGTACCTCGCGCTGACCCAGGCGTCCATGCAGAGCGTCGACAACGACGCCGTGACCCGGTACCAGGAGCGTGCGGAGGCCTGGACCGTCCTCGGAACCTGACCGCACATCGAGGCATGCAGCCATGCGCATCGTCCATACCGACCTCGCCCCCCGCGCCGGCGGACACTACAGCCAGGCCGTGGTGCACGACGGCACCGTGTACGTGGCGGGACAGCTCCCCATCGATCCCGCGAATCCGAAGGCGCCTCCCGGCGATGCCGCGACGCAGACCCGTCAGGCGCTCCAGAACGTGCGCCACATCCTCGAAGCCGCCGGCAGCGGCCTCGACCACGCGCTCCAGATGACCGTCTACGTCTCCGACATCTCCCACTGGGGCGAGGTGAACCGGGTGTACTCGGAGGTCATGGGGGAGCATCGTCCCGCCCGAGCCGTGGTGCCCACGCGCGACCTGCACTACGGCTATCTCGTGGAGATCCAGGCCATCGGCGCGCTGCGCGAGGGCTGCGCATGAGCGCGTACCATCGCTGCCATCGGTGCAACTCGGACATGATGATGGATGGCGTGTACATCGTGGACGCACAGGGGGTCCGGGTGGTGGTGAGCGCGGAGCGGCAGCCCGATCCGGGCGGCGTGAGCAACCCCGTGAGCACGCTGGTCCACGCCTGTGTCTGTGGCTCCTGCGGGTTCGTGGAGCTCTGGGCGAACCGCCCCCAGGAGCTGTGGGAGGCGTACCTGCGCTCGGAGAAGGCCCGGGGGGCCCCACCGGCCCGGTGAGCCGGATCCGCATCGGGATCGACCTGGGCGGCACCAAGATCGAGGCGGTCGCCCTCGGGCCCGAGGGGACGGAGCGGTGCAGGATCCGCATCGCCACCCCGCGGGACTACGAGGGCACGCTCGGGGCGCTCGCGGCGCTGGTGGCCCGGGTCGAGCGGGAGGCAGGCGGCACGGGCCCCGTGGGCGTCGGCATCCCGGGCACGGTGTCTCCGGTCACCGGGCTCGTGAAGAACGCCAACTCCACCTGGCTCATCGGGCACCCCCTGGACCGGGACCTCGCCCAGCGCCTGGGGCGCCCGGTGCGGGTGATGAACGACGCCAACTGCTTCGCCCTCTCCGAGGCCTCCGACGGCGCGGGGGCCGGAGCCGACGTGGTCTTCGGCGTCATCCTGGGCACCGGCGTCGGGGGAGGAGTGGTCGTCGGCGGGCGCCCCCTCCAGGGAGCCCAGCTCATCGCCGGGGAGTGGGGCCACAACCCGCTTCCGTGGCCCGCGGACGAGGAGCGCCCGGGACCCCTGTGCTACTGCGGCAAGCACGGGTGCATCGAGACGTTCGTGTCCGGGCCCGGGATGGAGCGGGACCACGAGGCGGCCACGGGCCGGGCGTGGAGCACGCGGCGCATCGTGGAGGCCATGGGCGAGGGCGACGGCGACGCCCTGGCCGCGTACCGCCGCTACGTGGAGCGCCTCGCCAGGGGATTGGCGACGGTCGTGAACGTGGTGGACCCGGACGTCATCGTGCTGGGCGGCGGGATGTCGAACCTCCCCTCCCTGCCCGAGGACGTCCAGGCCGCGCTCGCCCCGTGGGTCTTCACCGACGAAGTGCGCACGCGCGTGGTGCGGAATGCCCGCGGGGACTCCAGCGGCGTGCGCGGCGCCGCCTGGCTCTGGCCCGTTCCGGAAGGGGACGGAGCGACCCGCTAACCCATCCTGGGCAGCGTCATGTTGTCCAGGAACCCCCGCTCCTTCGAGGAGAGGGCATGGATCCCCTCCCGGTCCACGACGTCGAGGAGTCGCTGCACCTCGTCCCGGTTCAGGGGGTGCAGCCGGTGCACGTCGATGCTTCCCCAGCGGTCCCGGTCCTCCTGGTGGCGCACCCCCGGGGCCGAGTAGGCCGAGTTCGGTAGCTCCACGCGCCGCGCCGGCCGACGCCCACCCCGCAGCGATGGGTGCAACATCCTCAGCGCGAAGCCCAGGGCGATGCCCACCAGGAAGGGGATGATCCAGCCGCTCATGTTCCTGCTTCTCGGGTGACGGATCCGGGCCGGGATGCGCGTCTCGCTCCCCGCTACCCTCTACGACGAACCCGCTCCCCGAAAGGTTGCAGGACAGAGCCTACTCGGGGAAGTGCGTGCGCACCGGATCCACCGGCACCCCGAGCACGACCCGCCCCGCGCCGGCGGGGGCGGGGCGCAGCGCGGCCGACCCGGTCAGGGCGTTGTCCCGCACCTCGAGCACGGCGTCGAAGAGCTCGGGCTGCGCATCCACCATGTCGCCGCGTGTGACCAGGACGATGCGGGGGACCTCCCGGAGGAGCTTCCTGAGCAGGAGGAGGGTGCGTACGGCGGCCTCCGCGTCCAGGCGGTCGAAGGGCTCCTCCACCACCAGCGACGCGAGGATGTGCCCTCCCGCCGCCACGAGGGAGGCCGCCGCCAGCCGCAGGGCGAGGCGCCCCGCGGCCAGGTCCTCCTCCGAGAGCGGGGCCAGGGGGCCCGCGTCGGCCTGGAGCTGCGCGGTCCCCTCGGCCCACGTCACCGCCAGGATGCGCCCTCCCGAGATGCGGCCCACGTAGCGCGACGCCCGCGACAGGAGGAGCTCCCGCGCCCGGGCGA
>JBFYZE010000010.1:0-4428 GCA_041309665.1 Gemmatimonadales bacterium
CGGTACTGCCGAGCCGGAGCCCCAGACGCTGGACATCTCGGAGTTGGGCATGAACCGCGGTGTCGGGGATGCCCCGGTGCGCATCATCGAGTTCTCCGACTACGGGTGCGGCTACTGCCGGAAGTTCCACCAGGAGACCTGGCCCGTGCTGCTCCGGGACTTCGTGGACGCGGGAAAGGTGGAGTGGAAGTTCCTCCCCTACGTGACCGGGATGTTCGGGAACACCACGGCCGCCACCACCGCGGCGGAGTGCGTCCTGGAGCAGGGCGACACGCTCTTCCACGTCATGAACAGCCTCATCTGGGACCACCAGAGCGAGTGGAAGCGGTCCGCCGACCCCGCCTCGGTCCTCCGCGGCCTGGCGCACGACACCGGTGCCGAGCTGCTGCGCTACGATTCCTGCCTGGCCCAGGGCCGCCGGACGCAACGGGTGGAGGGAGCGAACGCCCTCGCCCGGCAGATCGGGGTGCGCGCCACCCCGACGTTCTTCGTGGTAGGGTATCCCCCGATCCAGGGCGCGCTCCCCACGGACGCCTTCGTCCAGATCCTCACGATGGTCTACAACGAAGCCGCCAAGCCCGGTGCGGCGCCCTGACGCCACCAGCACGCACGTGACCCTCCGCCCCCTTCCTCGAGTCGCCGTAGCGGCCGCCACGCTCCTGGCGCTGGCGTGCGGCCCCGTGTCCACGGGCGGGGGGCCCGGATGCCAGCCGTCCCTCATCGCCGTGCGCCTGGCCGAGGACATCCAGGAGGCTTCGGGCCTCGCCGTGAGCCTCCGCCATTCCGGCATCTACTGGACCCACAACGACGCGGGCTCGGTGCTCTTCGCCGTGGACGGGGCGGGTGCCGTGGTGGCCCGATTCCCCGTCCGGCCCCGCCTCCGCGACTGGGAAGACGTCGCCGTCGCCGGGTGCTCCCAGGGCGGGGCGTGTCTGTACCTGTCCGACCTGGGAGACAACTACGAGGAGCGGACGTTCGGGGCGATCCTCCGCATCCCCGAACCCGACCCGGCCACACCCGACACCCTCCATGCGGAGGTCTTCCCGGTGCGCCTCCCCGAGGGCGCCCGGGACATCGAGGCCCTCCTGGTCCTTCCCGGGGAGCACATCCTCGCAATCACGAAGGGGCGCAACCATCCCGTCACGGTGTATCGCTACCCGGGACCCCTCCGGCCGGACACGGTGACGCTGGAGGAGGTTCAGACGCTCTCCGACGGTCCCCGCATCCTGCCCCGACAGGTCACGGGCGGCGCCGTCTCGCCCCGTGGCGGCCTCGTCGCCCTGCGCACCTACGAGGCCCTCCAGTTCTACCGGGTCGTCGCCGACACCCTCGTGCCCGTCGAGGGCGGGCTCGTGAACCTCCGCCCGCTCCTCGAGAGCCAGGGGGAAGGCGTGGGAATCGGCCTCGACGGCTCGGTGGTGTTGGCTTCCGAAGGTGGCCCCGCCGGCGCGCCCGGCTCCCTCTCCTTCATGCGCTGCCAGATCGACGGGATCTGATCAACGGTTGCGCCTATGCTCGGCGCACCGCACCCTGAGGGCGGCGCCCTTCCCGTGGCTCCGCAGTCCCGGCCCCAACGCCGAGGTCCTCATGTCTCCACGTAATGCCCGTCGTGCGCGCGCGTGGGCGGTGGCGGTTCTTGCCGCCAGCTCCATCGCGACTCACCTCCACGCGCAGAATCTCACCACCCCCGAGCAGTTCTTCGGTCACGCCATCGGGGCGGACTACCAGCTCCCAAACTACACGAAGTTCGAGTCGTACTGGCGCATCCTGGACCGTGAGAGTCCCCGGATGGTCGTGCAGGAGATCGGCAGGACCGCGGAGGGCCGGGCGCAGCTCATGGCCATCGTGACCTCCCCGGAGAACCACGCGAGGCTGGCCCGCTACAAGGAGATCTCCCAGCGGCTCGCGCTGGCCGAGGGGCTCGGGGAGGAGGAGGCCAGAGCGCTGGCCAGGGAAGGCAAGGCCGTGGTGTGGATCGACGGCGGCCTCCACGGGTCCGAGGTGCTCGGTGCGCAGCAGCTCATGGAGACCATGTGGCAGATGGTGAGCCGCACCGACGAGGAGACGCTCCGGTTCCTCGACGACGTGATCACCCTCTTCGTGCACGCCAACCCGGACGGACAGGAGATCGTCAGCGACTGGTACATGCGCGAGGCCGACCCGCTCAAGCGCACCACGGGCGGCATCCCGCGGCTCTACCACAAGTACGTGGGGCACGACAACAACCGGGACTCGTACATGGTGGCCATGCCCGAGACGGAGAACATGTCGCGGCAGCTCTACATCGAGTGGATGCCGCAGATCATGTACAACCATCACCAGGTCGGCCCGGCCGGCGCCGTCATGTTCGCGCCGCCGTTCCGGTATCCGGCGAACTACAACATCGAACCGCTGGTCCTGGCCGGAATCGAGCAGGTGGGCATGGCCATGCAGGCTCGCTTCCTGTTCGAGGACAAGCCGGGTGTGACCATGAAGGAGGGCGGCCCGTTCTCCACGTGGTGGAACGGAGGTCTCAGGACCACGACCTACTTCCACAACCAGATCGGCATCCTCACCGAGACCCAGGGCAACCCCACCCCCATCGAGATGCAGTTCGTCCCCAGCCGGATCCTCCCCGACGGGGACTACCTCATGCCCATCGCTCCGCAGCCCTGGCATTTCCGCCAGTCGGTGGACTACGAGGTGACCGCCAACAAGGCGATCCTGGACCATGCGTCGCGGAACCGGGAGCAGCTCCTCCTCAACATGTGGAGGGCCGCCCGCAATCAGATCGAGAAGGGGAGCACGGACACCTGGACCATCACCCCCACCCGCGTCGCCCGGCTCTACGAGGTGCTGGAGCGGGATGGGAACCCCGAGCGCTTCCTCGGCTCCCAGACGGGGGCCCTGGCCGGCTACTTCTCCTCCGGCGTCCCCGCCCGGTACTTCCAGTCGGAGCTCCGCAAGCCGGAGGACCGGGATCCCCGGGGCTACATCATTCCCGCGGACCAGAAGGACTTCCCCACCGCCACCAAGTTCGTCAACGCCCTCATCAAGACCGGCGTCACCGTGCACCGCGCCACCCGGCCCTTCGAGGTCGCGGGAAAGCGCTACCCGGCCGACTCCTGGGTGGTGATGACCGCCCAGGCCTACCGCCCCCACGTCGTGGACATGTTCGAGCCCCAGGACCACCCCAACGACTTCAAGTTCGAGGGCGGCCCACCGGTGCCTCCCTACGACAACGCCGGCTACACGCTGGCGTTCCAGATGGGCGTCCAGTTCGACCGCATCCTCGACGCCTTCGAGGGTCCCTTCGAGCGCGTCACGGGCATCCAGAAGCCTCCTGCTGGGAACGTGGCAGACACGCAGGGCGCAGCCGGGTTCCTCCTCAGCCACGCGCAGAACGACGTGGCCATCGTCACGAACCGGCTCCTGGCGGAGGGGCGTGCGGTTAACTGGCTAAAAGAGAGTATAACGGTTAATGGCCGCAGCCATCCGGCTGGAACCGTGTACGTCCCCGCCGCTGCCGGGGTTGTGGAGAAGCTCTCACAGTGGGCTTCCGAGTTGGGTGTGGATGTGCAAGGCACTCCCTCGGCACCGCGCGCCCCGATGCTGGAGCTCAACCGCGTGCGCGTGGGCCTCTGGGACCGCTACGGGGGGTCCATGCCCTCGGGATGGACCCGCTGGCTCTTCGAGCAGTTCGAGTTCCCCTTCAAGGTGGTCTTCCCCCAGGAGCTCGATGCTGGGGACCTGAGAAAACAGTACGACGTTCTGGTCTTCGTCACCGGGGCCATCCCCGCCGCCGACCAGGCCGGTGGAGGGTTCGAGATCTTCGGGGACGCACCCAGCAGCATCCCGCAGGAGTACCGGGCCTGGCTGGGGTCCGTGACGGTCAAGGAGACCGTGCCGCACCTCCTGCGGTTCCTGGAGGAGGGCGGGACGATCATCACGGTGGGGAGCTCCACGTCCATGGCCGCGCATGCGGGGCTGCCCATGACAAACCACCTGGTGGACGCCAACGGAAAGCCCGTGGGAGAGGCGGACTACTACGTGCCCGGGTCGGTGCTCCGGCTGCACGTGGACACCACCAGGCCCATCGCCTGGGGGCTGGACGAGGGTCTCGACGTGTTCTTCTCCAACAGCCCCGTCTTCCGCCTCCAGCCCGCCGCGGTGGCGATGGGGGTCAAGCCGGTGGCCTGGTTCGACTCTCCGACGCCGCTTCGGAGCGGATGGGCATGGGGCCAGCACCGCCTGGAGGGAGGAGTGGCCATCGCGGAAGCGAAGGTTGGCAACGGCAACCTTTTCCTCTTCGGCCCCGAGATCAACCAGCGTGGCCAGCCCCACGGCACCTTCAAGCTCCTGTTCAACGGCGTCTTCCTGGCGGGTGCCACCGAGGGGCGTCCTATCTCCTGAGGTGGCCTGAAGGACGGTGCGGCGCCGGCCGGGTGA
>JBFYZE010000011.1:0-6331 GCA_041309665.1 Gemmatimonadales bacterium
CTCGGAGCCGCGGGAGCGCTCCTCACCACGGCGGAGCCGGCCTCGGCGCAGGATTGGGCCAAGGCCCGCGACGAAGCCGTGGCGAACCTGCAGACCCTCGTCCGCCTGGACACGTCGGACCCCGCGACCGGGAACGAGACCGCCCTGGTGAAGCACATCCAGGAGATCCTCGCCCGCGACGGGATCGAGTCCCGCATCTACGAGAAGGAGCCCGGACGCGGGAACATCGTCGCCCGCCTGAAGGGGAGCGGCGCCAAGCGGCCCCTCCTCCTCATGGGCCACATCGACGTGGTGGGGGTGGAGCGCGACATGTGGACCGCCGATCCCTTCGCCGCCGAGATCAAGGACGGGTACGTCTGGGGGCGGGGCACCCAGGACGACAAGGGGATGGTGTCCGCCGCGCTGCAGGTGCTCCTCATGCTGAAGCGCGCCAACGTGCTCCTGGACCGGGACGTCATCTTCATGGCCAACGCCGGCGAGGAGGGGAATCCCTCCATCGGCGTGCAGTTCATGGCCGAGGAGCACTTCGACGAGATCGACGCCGAGTTCGCGCTGAACGAGGGCGGCAACATCCAGGACGTGAACGGGAGGATGGTGGTCTCGGTGGGCACGGCCGAGAAGGTGAGCCGCGGCCTGCGCCTCACCGCCCGGGGCACCTCCGGCCACGCGTCGCGGCCGCTGCCCGACAACGCCATCGTCCACCTGTCCGCCGCGGTGGCCAAGTTCGCGACCTGGCAGTACCCCATGCGCCTCAACGAGACCACCCGCGCCTACTTCGAGCTCATGGCCGACGTGGTCGAACCGGAGCTGGCCGACCTCTACCGGAACCTGGAGAATCCAGCGCGCACCGCGGAGGTGCAGGAGAAGCTCCGGGTGCGGGATCCCGGCGCCAACTCCATGATCCGCACGTCCGTCTCGCCCACCATCATCGAGGGCGGGTTCCGCTCCAACGTCATCCCCGCGGAGGCCACCGTCCGCCTGGACATCCGCGCGCTCCCCGACGACGACCCCCAGTGGCTCGCCGAGGAGATGAGGAAGCTCATCGCCGACCCGGCGGTGGAGGTGGGCACGCCGGGACGGGGGCGCCCCCTGAGCCCGCCCATGCCCCTGGACTCGGACCTGTACCGCGCGCTGCAGAAGGCCCAGCTGGAGGTGTTTCCCGGCGGCCTGACCGTCCCCACCATGGGCACGGGCGCCACCGACTCGGCGTACCTCCGGCCGAAGGGGATCCTGGCCTATGGGCTGGGCGTGCCCAAGGGTCCGGAAGGCTCGCTGGCCCACGGCCACGACGAGCGCGCGTCGGTGGAGGGGATGGGCCGCTTCGTCCAGTTCCTGTACCAGACCGTCGTCGAGGTGGCGGGGAAGTGAACGCGCGGGGCTGGCCGGGTTTCCGGATCTTCGGCGACGTCCCCCGAACGCCCGCCGAGCTGGTGGAGGCGTTCCGCGGGAAGGCCTCGTCGGACGTGGCGGACGCCATGGGACGGTTCTACGCCATGGACCCGGGGATGGTCTCGCGCACCGGGCTCCCGCTCTGCGGCGTGGCGGTGACCGTGAACGCCAGGCCCGGGGACAACCTCATGGTGCACAAGGCCATGGAGCTGGCCCAGCACGGCGACGTGCTGGTGGTGTGCACCAACGGCTGCACCACGAGCGCCGTCTTCGGCGACATCATGGGGACCACCGCGGTGACCGCCGGCCTGGGCGGTCTCGTGGTGGACGGGGCCATCCGCGACGTGGAGGGCCTGAGGGCCCTGGGGCTCCCGACCTACTCCAGGGCGGTGACGCCCGGGGCGTGCGACACCGATGGCCCCGGCGAGGTCAACGTGCCCGTGTCGTGCGGGAGCATCGTGGTGGCGCCGGGCGATGTGGTCGTGGGTGACGAGGACGGGGTGGTGGTGGTTCCCCGCGAAGACGCTGCCGTTGTGTTGGAGCGGCTCGCGGCGGTGGAGGCGGGGGTGGGGAAGAGGATCGCAGCCATCCGGGCCGGCGAACTGTTCAAGCCGGAGATCGACCGGACGCTGCGGGAGCGAGGGGTGCTCCCCTGACGGACCGAGGCGCGGCGACGGGCGTTCTCGTCGAGGCCTGCGTCACCACGGTGGACGAGGCGGTGGGGGCTGCGCGGTCGGGCGCCCGCCGCCTCGAGCTCTGCGTGGATCTGGACGTCGGGGGGCTCACGCCGTCCGTGGCGCTCCTCGACGCCGTGCGCGCCGCCGTGGACATCCCGGTCTACTGCATGGCCCGCAGGCAGTCCGGGTTCGTGACCGCACCCGGTGAGGCGGAGGCGGTGGCCCGGGACGTGGAGGCGCTCCGGGAGGCGGGGGCGCCCGGCGTGGTGGTGGGGTTCCTGCGCCCGGACGGTCGGGTGGACGAGGCTGCCACGAGGCTGGCGGTGGAGGCTGCGCGTGGGCTTCCGGTGACCTTCCACCGCGCCTTCGATCACGCCCCGGACCTCTTCGAGGCCCTGGAGGCGCTGGAGGCGCTGGGGGTGGGGCGCGTCCTCACCGGAGGTGGGCCGGGAGCGGCCCGGGACCACGCGGACACGCTGGCCGAGCTGGTGGCGCGCGGCGCGGGGCGGGTGGAGATCCTGGTGGGAGGGCGCGTGCGCGGCGACCACGTGCGCCACCTGGTGGAGCACACCGGCGCCCGTGAGGTGCACGCCCGCGCGGAGGGCGTGGCTGCGGTGTGCCGGGCGCTCACCAGTGCTCGTACTCCCGCGAGCGGATGCGGGGGTTCACCACGTTGTTGAACACCGACCCGAACGTGAAGCTCAGCCCCACGTCCACGCTGAACTCGTAGTCCTTCCCGAGCTCCTTGCGTCGGAGGAGCACCTCCTCGTCGGGAACCTCCTCGCGGGACAGGTAGATCTGGTCCTTGATGCGCGCCACAGAGCCGCGGATGTCCAGGTTCAGGCCCCGGACGATCCTGATCTCCATGTTCGTGTCGAGCTCCAACCGGTGCTTGGAGAAGTCGTCCAGGAAATTGGACCCGGTGAGGGTCAGCAGCAGCTCGCCCCAAGGCTGGTTGAAGTCCGCGGAGACCTGGAGGGTCTGCTCCGGCCTGGTCTCCTCGCTCTTGTCGAAGAGGGTGACCTCGCCGTAGCGGAAGGAGGACACGCCGACGCGGTAGAGGACGGTGACCTGGCGGCGGGTGGCCTCCGCATAGGGGTAGAGGGACCACTCCAGCGCCGGCGCCACGGTGACCGCGAGGTCCTGGTTCACCGACGTGGAGGCGCCGGCGGACGCCGAGAACCCCCAGGACCAGTGGGGCCCCAGGCTCCATACGGCCACCACGTTGGCGCCCAGGTCGGTGGCGCTGCTCTCCTCCTTCTCGCCGCTGGAGTATTCGAAGTGGTCCGCCTCGTAGTCGCCGTTGACCTCCATGTCGATCTTGAAGTCCTCCGTGGTGCGGCTCGCGGAGAACGAGCCGTCGAGGGTTCTCGATCGGGTCCGGGTCTCGCCCTCCACCTCTCCGGACACGGAGGCACGCATGACCCAGAGGTTCCAGGGGTCGTCGGAGGGTATGTCGCCCGCTCCCCGCTCCTCCCGGCCCTCGGGGAAGACCACGTCCACCAGATCGGCCCGGGCCGTCTGGGCCAGGTAGCGCACCAGCCCCAGCCGGAAGGTCCGGGTGAAGGCCTCCCGGACCTCGTCGTCGGTGTCGGTCTGGCGGGACGCGTAGCGCAGCGTGTCGGCCAGGTGGGAGAGCTGTCTCAGGCCGAGGAAGTGGAGCGTGTACTCCGTCCCGCCCGCGCCCGTCTCCTGCTGGGTGACCAGGACGTGGAGGTCGGCGTCCATGCGGTCGCGGACCCAATCCACCACGGGGACCTGCTCGCGCATGTAGTCGAAGTCGCAGCGTTGGCAGTCCAGGAAGACGCGGAGCGGCGGTGGGGGCGGGGGCGCCTGCTGGGCGCCCATGAGCACCGGAAGGAGCGCGAGGGCCGCGGCGGCGAGAGGCAGGATCCGGGTCGCTGTGCGCATATCACCCGCCATGGGGAGTGGGTGGGGGCCGCCGGAGACCGGACGGCAGGTCAGGTCTACGTCTCGGAGACACCGCGGGCGAGCGGATTGTTAGCCGGCGGGCGACCTGCAGGTGGCCCGCCTGCGGCCTTGCCCCCGGGGGACACCCGGCCCCATGCTCCCCGAGGTTCCGGGGCCCTCCTCGGGCCCCTTGCATCCGCCAGGAGGGATATCATGCGCCGCGCGCTTCTCATGCTCTTCTGCCTCGGCCTGGGCTTCGCCCCGGCCCTTTCCGCCCAGACCGCCGATCCCCGCCTGGACCGCCTCAAGGAGGATGCGCTCCAGATCGTCGAGAAGCGCTCCAAGCTCGTCCAGGAGATCATCGACCACCTCTACTCCTTCGCCGAGCTGGGGATGCAGGAGTTCGAGACGCAGCGCTACCTGACGGGCCTCCTGGAAAAGGAGGGCTTCACCGTGCAGCGCGGCGTGGCCGGGATGCCCTCGGCCTGGACGGCGCGCTGGTCCCACGGGACGGGCCGGCCCGTCATCGCGCTGGGCTCGGACATCGACGGTCTCCCCCAGACCAACCAGCAGCCGGGCAAGGGCTTCCGCGAGCCCCAGGTCTCCGAGCTGGCGCCGGGGCACGGCGAGGGGCACAACACCGGGCTCTCGCTGAACATCGTGGGCGCGCTGGCGGTGAAGGAGATCATGCAGAAGGAGAACATCTCCGGGACGCTCCTTCTCTGGCCCGGGATCGCCGAGGAGCAGGTGGCGGGGAAGGCGTTCTTCGTGCGCGACGGGGTGTTCGACGGCGTGGACGTGAACCTCTTCGCCCACGTGTCCTCCAACTTCGGCGTGTCGTGGGGCACGGCGGGGGGCAACGCTTTGTGGTCGGCCCAGTTCCGCTTCAAGGGACAGACGGCCCACTCCGCCGGGGCGCCTTGGGCCGGCCGCTCGGCGCTGGACGCCGTCATGCTCATGGCCACGGCGTGGGAGTACAAGCGCGAGCACCTGCAGCCCGCGGCTCGCTCCCACTACGTCATCATGGAGGGCGGTGACCAGCCCAACGTGGTGCCCTCCTCGGCCATGATCTGGTTCTACTTCCGGGAGCGGGACTACCCGCGCACCAAGGCCATGTACGAGGCGGCGGTGAAGATGGCGCAGGGCGCCGCGCTCATGACGGATACCGAGATCGACACCATCCGGACGGTAGGGTCCGCCTGGGGCCGGCACTTCAACAAGCCGGTGGCGGAGGCGATGTACGGGAACATCCAGCGCGTGGGCCTGCCGAAATGGGACGAGAAGGACCAGGAGCTGGCGAAGGCCATGCAGCGCGAGTTGGGGCAGACGGAGCGGGGCCTGGCGGACTCGATCGGGCCCATGGGCGGACCGGTGGACCTGGAGCGGTCGCTGGGCGGCGGCTCCGACGACATCGGCGACGTGTCGTGGAACATGCCCACGGTGACGCTGAGCTACCCGAGCAACATCCCGGGGATGATCGGCCACCACTGGACCAGCGGGATCGCGTCGGCCACGCCCATCGCCCACAAGGGCGGCGTGGCCGGCGCGAAGGTGCAGGCCCTCACGGTCCTGGACCTGCTCCTCGACGGGAAGACCATCGCCGCGGCGAAGGACTACTTCGCGAACGTGCAGACCAAGGACACGAAGTACACGCCCTTCATCACTCCCGACGACAAGCCGGCGACGTTCCTCAACGCCGAGATCATGGAGCGGTACCGCCCGCTCCAGCGGCCCTTCTACTACGATGCGACGAAGTACAAGACGTACCTGGAGCAGCTGGGGATCGAGTACCCGACGCTGAAGCCGAAGACCATCAGCGACTGAGAAAGAGGCTCCTCCGGACGGAGTGGAGCCTTGAGTTGGCGGATCGGATGGCCCGGGGCGCCGCAGGGCGCCCCGGGCCATCGTCGCTCGGGGTCAGCGCGCGCCGGACAGCCCCGTCAGGATCTGGAACTCGCCGCGCCGGTTGCGGCTCCAGGCGCTCTCGTTGCTGGCCGGGTCCAAGGGGCGCTCTTCGCCCATGCTCTGGATCTGGAGCCGGTCGGCGGAGATCCCGAACCCCGCCAGGTACTCCTTGATGGACTGGGCCCGCCGCATGCCCAGCGCGAGGTTGTACTCCGTGGAGCCCCGCTCGTCGGCGTGGCCGACGATGCGCAGGGTGACCTCGCCTTCCTCCCGGAGCACGCCGGCCTTGCCGTCCAGCTTCCCGCGCTGGTCCTCGCGGATCGCCGACACGTCGTAGTCGAAGAAGACCATCTCCTCCAGCGCCGTGCGCTTGCGGGCCAGCGCCGCGCGCGCCGCCTCCTCCGCCGCGCGCGCCTCGGCCTCCCGGCGGGCGCGTTCCGCGGCCTCCC
>JBFYZE010000012.1:0-11358 GCA_041309665.1 Gemmatimonadales bacterium
GGGGGACATCCTCCTCCTGGTCCGACACTTCCTGTACGGGTTCCGGCCCTCGGAGGCCGGGTCGTGGACGCTCACGCCCGAGGCCGTTGCGGCGCTGCAGGCCTATACCTGGCCCGGCAACATCCGGGAGCTGCGCAACGTGGTGGAGCGTGCGGCGCTCCTCTGCCGGGACCACACCATACGGCCCGAGGACCTGGGGTTCTCCCTGGGCCAGGCCGGCGCGGCGTCCCCGGCCCCCACCCCTACCCAGGGCGGGCTCCCGTCGCTGAACCTGGACGAGCTGGAGCGGCTGGCCGTGTCCGCCGCTCTGGAGCGGACCGGGTGGCACCAGGGGAAGGCGGCCGTGCTCCTGGGGATCTCCGAGCGGACGCTGCACCGGAAGATCCGGGGGTTCGGGCTGCGGCGGGCGTAGGAAGGGAATTCGCTGCCCGGGGGGTGCGTGGCTGGATTCCGGAGGTGTCCGGACCCGAACCCCGGGCGCCCGAATCCCTCGGCTCCCTGCCGTCGTAGGGACCCACGCACCTCAACCTCAGGGCACCATGGGCCTCGACTTCCTCGTTTCGATCTTCGGCATTCTCATCGTCCTGGTCCCCGTGACGGGGCTCACCGTGATCCTGACGGCGAGGTTCGCCACGAAGCCCATCGTGGAGGCCCTCTCCCAACTCCGGAGCGGACAGGGATACGCCGCTCCAGCCGAAATGCAGGTGCAGATCCAGGATCTGTCGGAGTCGGTCGAGGCGCTCACGGCGGAGGTGCAGCGCCTGCGCGAAGCCCAGGCCTTCGACCGCAAGCTGCTCCAGGAGCGGGCGGGAAAGGCCGAGGGCGGCCGTCAGTCCACGTACGGGTCGTAGGTGTCGCCGCTCGCCATGCACACGATGAGGGGACGCAGCCGGTGGAGCACCTCCACGGTGGCTCCCTGCGCCGCGAGCACGTCGTCGAGCCTCCGGTAGGCCTGGGGCGCCTCGTCCAGGTCCCCGCCGCGGAGCACCACGCCCTTCCGGTCCAGCCAGAGGCGCATCTCCTCCGGGTCCACCTCCGGCGCGCGCAGCACCTTCCCCTTGCGGACCTTCCCCTTCGCCGCGGTGCGGCTCAACACACGCCCGGCTCCGTGGACGGTGGAGAAGAGCGCACGCTCCTGGGTCTCCCTGGCCTCCGGTGCCGTGGAGCCGCGCAGGATCACGGCATCGTCCCCCATGGAGCCACCCACGAAGCCCATCTGGCCGGGGAAGGCGGGGGTGGCACCCTTGCGGATGACGTTCATCCGCTCGGGCCCGTCGGGCCCCTCCACCTCCTCCAACCAGCAGAAGTTGTGGTGGTTGTGCACGAGCTCCAGCTCTGTGCCCCCCAGGAGCTCCACCACCTTGCGCACCACCCACTCGCGTCCGGCGTAGGCGTAGCGCCCGGCCAGCGTCATGAGCTGCCAGTAGTCGTGGCCGAGGGGCTGCTCAACCGGGAGGAGGACCTCCACCTCCCGCGCCCGGGTGCCCCAGGCGAGGCCCTGGGAGAGGGCGATGAAGTTGGAGGCCACGGTGTGCCCGAAGCCCCGGCTCCCGAAGTGGACGCCCACCCAGACCGTGTCGTTCTCGTCGGCGAAGACGTCCACGTAGTGGTTGCCGGCTCCCACGGTGCCCAGTTGGGACCGGGCCTTCTCCCTCAGCTCGTGCCGGTGGCTCACGGGCACGGCGTGCCATGCGTCGTCCCCGAAGAGCGGGTGGTCCACCGGGGCGTCGCCGGAGCGGTTCTTGCGTCCGATGCCGAAGCTCACCGACTCGAAGATGGCGTCGGCGAGCTGGCCCCGGCGGTGCGCACCCCCCAGCGCGCGCACGTGGAGGTCCGTGCGGATCGCAGCATTTCCGCACGCGATATCAAACCCGACGCCCACGACGCTGACCTTCCCACGATACGCCGCCACGCCGCCGATGGGCATGACGTAGCCCACGTGCCCGTCGGCCATGAGCGCCGCGCGCACGGCCCGCGACGAGACGTCGCGGAACTGCTCGAGCGTGGCGGCGTCGTGGCTCCCGAAGATCATGCGCCCTGGCCCGCCCCTACCGCCCGCGGAGCAGCGCGAGCAGCCGCCGGTTCTCCTCCACGTCCAAGAAGGTGTCCCACTCCAGGAAGTACCCCTCGGGATCGTACCCCACGAACGTGCGCACGCGCCCGCTCTCGTCGGTGATGTCGGGGGTGCGGAGTGGGAAGTCGGGGCGGCCCCGCAGGGCTGCCAGCCACCCGTCCACGTCGTCGGTGAAGAACGCCACGGTCACGGCCTTCTGCTCCGTGGCCTGGTGGAGCCCCCGGCTGCCGTCCACGAACCCCAGGTAGCCGGTGGAGGACACCGGCACAACCTTGGCCCACCCCTGGTCCACCAGGAGCTGGGTACCCAGCGTGCGCTCGTACCACGCCAGCACGGCCTGGATGTCGCGGTAGTAGAGCCAGAGCACCGTCGCCTGGATGCGCAGGCCAGCCGGACGCGTGGTGGGTACGCCCGGCGCGGGCCCCAGCGGCTCCACGGCCGCCAGCCGCGGGAGGAGCTCCGTATTCTCCTCGTGCGGGTTGAAACGCTCGAACTCGAGCAGGTACCCCTCCGGGTCCACGGCCACGAAGCCGTTGTGCGCCCGGGCCATGTCCACGGGCCCGAGCTCGGCGCGCATGGGCACGCCCTGCTCCTCGAGGTACGTCCACCACCCCTCGACGTCGTCGGTGACCAGCGCCAGGGTGACGCTCTTCGGCTCCTCCGCCGTGTGCATGCCGCGCGTCGCGTCCACCAGGGTGAGGTAGGACGAAGCCGCTACGCGGAGGATCTTGGCGAACCCGTAGTCGGCGACGGTCTCCAGCCCCAGGACACGGGTGTAGAAGTCCCAGGCTGCGTCCACGTCCCGGTAGTAGTAGAAGGCGTTGGCGGCCTGGATGGCGGGTCTGCTCATGGTGGCCTCGGCAGGCTGGGCGGACGGAGGTGCGTCGGGTGTGCAGCCGCTGACGGCCGCCGC
Source organism: Gemmatimonadales bacterium (assembly GCA_041309665.1). Taxonomy (GTDB): domain Bacteria; phylum Gemmatimonadota; class Gemmatimonadetes; order Longimicrobiales; family Gaopeijiaceae; genus SZUA-318. Next base: position 2,988 of record JBFYZE010000012.1, read on the forward strand.
CGCCAGGACGACGAGGTGGCCGCCCCACGCCCGGGCGCTCAACGCCCGCTCCGGAACAGGGGGAAGACCTCCCGTACCACCCGGGTGCGAGCGTCGATGCGGAGCTCGTCGGAGCGCGGCGGGCCGTCAGCCGACCCCACGCTGTTGAGCACCCAGAGGGCGGCGACCTTCGCCTCCGGGTCCAGCACGAAGAACGAGTAGAACGCCCTCTGGGTGCCGGTGTGCCCGACCAGGCGCCGCCCGTCCAGGTCGTAGAGGAAGAACGACAGCCCCATGCTCTCCCGGCCGATGCCGCTCTCCCCGATGGGCACCACCGTGCGCCACATCTCCTCCACGCTGCTCCGGGAGAGGATGGAGGCGGCGTCCACGCCCTCGGGCGGAGAGCCCATGAGGAACCCCAGCCAGCGGGCCATGTCGGGGATGGGCGCGTTCAGGCCACCGTTGCTCACCGTGATCCCCGTGTCGAAGTCCGGCCCCCCGGCCTCGGGCCGGCCGCCGCGCACGAAGTAGTGGTTGGACCGATACGGCAACAGGTGCCAGGGCGTCATGTCGTAGTATGTCCGGCGCATCCCCAAGGGGCGGAAGAGGTTCTTCTCCATGTGCGCCTCGAACACGTCGCCGGTCACCTTCTCGATGACGCGCCCGAGGAAGATGACGCCCGGGTTGGAGTAGCTGTAGCGCGAGCCGGGCGCGAACAGGATGCTCGTGTAGGGCATCATGGCCACCAGCTGGCTCCACTCGGTGGGCTCGTAGGGCTCCCACGGCTCCCCCTCGCTCCACGGCCAGGTGCCGCCGCGGAATCCTGCGGAGTGGGAGAGAAGGTGGCGCACCGTGATGCCCTCCATGGGACCGAATGGGTTGTGCACGCCGGCGAGTTCGGGCACGTACCGGACAACCGGATCATCAAGGGAGAGGAGCCCTCGGTCGCGGAGCTGCAGGATGGCGACGGCGGTGAAGGTCTTGGTGATGGAGGCCCAGTGGTAGATGGTCTCCTCGTCCACGGGCCGGCCCGCCTCCAGGTCCGCCATCCCATGGGTCGCCAGCCGGACCAGCTGTCCCTGGTGTACGAGGCCGAGGCTCGCGCCGACCACGCCCTGGGCCGTGACGTCGGCGCGCCAGGCCGCGGCGGTCCGGTCCCAGGCATCGGGGAGCCCCGTCGGGAGCTGCCCGGCGGCCGGGGCCGGGAGGGTGGTGGCGAGGAGGGTCGTGGTGAGGAGGAGGGTGGTGAGGAGGAGGGTGGTGAGCGGAGGGGTTGCGGTGCGGCGCATGGAGTCCTCGTGGAGGATGCGGTTCATGGGGCAATGTGCCTCCCCCGTCCCGGAGGGCGAAAGGGACGGCGGGCCTCGGGGCGGGCCGGCCCTTGCCGCTCCGGCACCCGTCGCTCAACGTTGGCCCCCGGGAGGCGACCACGCAGGCACGGAGGAGCAGGGTGGCAACCGAGGGCCAGGTACCGTCGCCCGCGCCGACGGACGGAAGGCGCGGCGCCGCGAGCCCCGGCGCCCTGTCGGCCTTCCTGGTGCTGTCCGGCCTTCTCCTCGCTTCGTTCTCCTGGTGGGTCTTCGCGTCCGCGGAGCAGCGGCGCTCGGAGGACGGGCGCTTCGAGCGGCTCGCCTCGCGCCTGGTGGACGGAATCCGCCTCGAGTTCGAGAACACCGAGCAGGCGCTGCACGGCTTGGAGGGCTCGGTCCGCGCTCAGGCGTTCGCGCCCAACGCCGTCGCGTGGGCCGAGCAGACTGCCCGGGTCGTGCCCTATCTGGGCCGCGGGTTCGAGGGGCTCGGGTTCGTGCGCCGCCTGCCCGTGTCGGAGCTCGACGCCTTCGAGGTCCGCCACCGCGCCGGGTCGGGGTACGGGGAGTTCCTCGCCCAGCGCGGGTCGGAGCGCGATCAGGTCTACCTGGTGGTGAACTACGCCAGTCCCGAGGGAAGCCCCGACGCCCTGGGATTCGACGTGGGATCAGGCGACACCCGGCGGACGGCGGCGGAGCGGGCGGCGAGGGAGGGTGGCTTCGCCATGTCCCGGCGCATCCGGCTCGTGGCGGGCGATGGGGAGGTCCCGGGCGTCCTGCTCTTCTACCCGGTCTATTCGGGCGTGAACGCGCCCGAGACCCCCGAAGAGCGCGAGGCCGCGCTGGTGGGTTGGGTCTACGCGGCGGTGCGCGTGGACGGGCAGGTGGCGGGGGTCAGCCTCGACGAGGGCCAGATCGAGTTCGAGGTCTTCGAGGGCGATTCGGTCGCACCGGCTGCCCGGCTGGCGGCGGTCACGGACCCGAGCAGGCCTTCCGCCCCGGACGGCGAGCGCCGGACGACCACCCGCGCGCTCGTGATCCACGGTCAGCCGTGGCTGCTCCTCGTCCGCTCGACACGGTACTTCGACGAGCTCGGACGCACCTGGGTGCCTCTGCTCGGGCTGGTGGGCGGCGTGCTGCTCTCGATGCTCACCGCCTGGCTCACGCACCTGCTGCTGAGCGGCCGGGAGCGGGCCACGGCGCTGGCGCGTCGCATGACGCTGGACCTGCAGGCGGCCAAGGAGGCGGCGGAGGCCGCGAACCAGGCCAAGAGCCAGTTCCTCGCCATGATGAGCCACGAGATCCGCACGCCCATGAACGGCGTCATCGGCATGACCTCCCTGCTCCTGGATTCGCCCCTGGACCGGACGCAGCAGGAGTACGCCGAGATCATCCGCAGGAGCGGGGAGGATCTGCTCACGGTGATCAACGACATCCTCGACTTCTCCAAGATCGAGTCGGGGCGCATGGAGCTGGAGCAGGAGGTCGTCGGCGTCCGTGAGACGGTGGAGGGCGTCCTCGACCTGATGGCCCACCGGGCCCAGGACAAAGGGCTCGAGCTGCTGTACGAGATCGACGATGCCGTTCCCGAGGAGGTGCGTGGGGACGGGACCCGGCTCCGCCAGATCCTCGTCAACCTCGTGGGCAACGCCGTGAAGTTCACCGAGCGCGGCGAGGTGAAGGTGACCGTCGGGGCCGGCGATCGGGAGGCCGGGCTGGTCCAGCTGGCGTTCTGCGTGGCCGACACCGGAATCGGGATCCCGCTGGACGCGCAGTCACGCCTCTTCCGGTCGTTCACCCAGGTGGACGCATCCACCACGCGCCGCTTCGGCGGCACCGGCCTCGGCCTGGCCATCAGCCGACTCCTGACGGAGCTCATGGGCGGCAGCATCCGGGTCGAGAGCGATGAGGGGCGCGGCGCCCGCTTCCACTTCACGGTCCGCATGGGCGAGGTGGATCCCCGGCTGCGTCCGGAGCGTCCTTCAGCCCCGCCCGTCGTCACCGGGCGGCGCCTGCTGATCGTGGACGACAACGCGTCGAGCCGGCGCATCCTCGCCGCCGCCGCGCTGAGCTGGGGGATGCGGCCCACGGCGGTGTCCGGGGGGCAGGAGGCGCTGGCGCTCCTGGACGGCGGGGAACGCTTCGACGCGTGTATCTCCGACATGATGATGCCGGGCATGGACGGGGTGGCGCTGGCGAGAGCCGTGCGCCAGCGCCTGGGCGCGGGTTCCATGCCCATGGTCCTGTTGTCGTCCCACGGGAAGCGGGAGCTGGGCGAGGACGCGAGCCTCTTCCAGGCGCACCTCACAAAGCCGGCCAAGCCGCTCCGCATCCTGGCTGCCCTGGGAGGGCTGTCTGGGAGCGAGGCGCCCCCGGGAGATGGGGCCGAGCCACCGGGGCGCGCTGTGGACGCGGGGCAGGGGGCCTGCCCGGAGCGGGACACCCACCCCGAGCGCGTCCTCCTCGCCGAGGACAACCGCGTGAACCAGACCGTGGCCCTGCACATGCTCGAGCGCCTCGGGTACCGCACCGACGCGGTGGCGAACGGCCTGGAGGTCCTGCGGGCCTTCGAGCTCGTCCCCTACGACGTCGTGCTCATGGACATGCACATGCCGGAGATGGACGGCGTCGAGGCGGCGCGGAAGCTCAGGGCACAGGGCGCCGCGACGGACGGCGGGCGCCGGCCCTGGATCATCGCCCTCACCGCGAGCACCGCGGAGGCCGACCGGAAGATCTGCCTCGCTGCAGGGATGGACGACTTCGTCGGCAAGCCTGTGAGCTTCAACCACCTGGCCGAGGCGATGGCGAGGGCCCGCAGCCGGGGAGGCGAGGGGTGACGGCCGTGGGCCCTTCCTTGCTCTCGGGCGCCCCGCGGCCTATCTGTAGGCGGGACGCGCGGTCGGCGTCGCCTTGCACCAGGCCCCCCACGCTGGAGGAGTGACCATGTCGGAACGGCCCCGCCTGGCCCAGCACTCCATCCCGGGACGCCGGCCCTACCAGGAGGACTCGATCCACGTCGGAGATCTTGCCGACGGGCGGCTCCTCGTGGCCGTCGCCGACGGCATGGGCGGCCACGCCGCCGGAGAGGTGGCGAGCGCCCTGGCGCTGGAGACGCTGAAGGCTTCGCTGGAGGCCGGCATCGAGCTGGGCGAAGCCTTCCGGTTGGCGAACCAGCAGGTGCACGCCAAGTCGAAGGAGCCGGGCAAGCAGGGTATGGGGACCACGATGGTCGCGGTGCTGGTGGACGGGGACCGCTACCAGGTGGCCAACGTGGGCGACAGCCGCGGCTACCGGCTCTCCGCCGGCGGGATCGAGCGCATCACCCAGGACCACTCCTTCGTCGCCGAGGCCATGAAGAGAGGCCAGTCGGAGGAGGAGGCCACGGCGTCCCAGTGGCGTGACGCGCTCACCCGCGCGATCGGCACCGACCCCAAGGTGGAGGTGGACGTATTCGGCCCGTTCCCGGTGGAGAACGACACGGCGTTCCTCCTGTGCTCGGACGGGCTCTACAAGACGCTCAAGGACGCCGACCTCAGGGCGATCTTCGCCCGCTCCGGCGGCCCGAAGGGCGCGGCCAACAACCTGGTCACCGAGGCGTACGAGAGAGGGAGCGACGACAACATCTCCGTCGTCATCGCCGAGTTCGGCCAGGTTCCCCGGGAGCAGGCGCAGGGCACCATGCCCCTGGAGTTCCAGCCTCCCGAACTGGAGGCCCCACCGGCGCCGGCGAACGACGAGCCGCCGGCGCCGGAACAGGCCAAGGGCTCCTGGTGGCAGCGCTGGAAGAAGTGAGGCGCCGGAGCGCTCAGGCGATGTCGGCCACGTAGTTGACCACCAGGCCTCCCATCTGCACCACGTCGCCGTCCTTCAGGGTGGCCCTCTTCGTGGACTTCCCCGCCACCTTCATGCTGTCGAACATCCCGCCCAGGTTGCGGGCCTCGTAGCCGTCCTTGCTCTTGATGATGAGGAGGTGGTGCTTGGGCCCGGAGGGCACCTTCACGTCGCAGAGCTCGTCGGTGCCGATGAGCACGGCGGGCACGTCCGACAGGTAGTGCGTTCCCTTGCGGCCGCCCGACTCCCACTGGAGATGGGCCCGGCGCTTCCGCTCCGAGTCCTTGAGGAGCTCCTTCACCTCGTGGGACTTGATCTGCATGGTGCCGCCGGTGGCGTCGGTGGCCGCCGGCTTCGCGGCGGGCCTCGCGGCCACCTGGTCCACGGCGTCGCCCACGGCCTTCCCGAAGACCACGGAGAACTTCCCGAAGCCGATCTCGTCGCCTTCCTTCACCGGCTGCGCCGACGAGATCTTCTCGCCGTGGAGGAACGTCCCGTTCGATGATCCCAGATCCTCCACCACCCACCCCGCGCCCTCCTTGCGGATCTGGGCATGCTTGCGCGAGACCGACGGGTTGTCGATGACGATGTCCACGTCGTCCTCGCGACCGATCAGGATGGTCTCCTTGTCCAGGTCGTAGACCTGCATCGCCTTGCGGCCGATGAGGAGGGTGAGCTTCGGCATCGTGCTTCTCCTGCGCAGGATGGCGCCGGTGCTGTGGGTCGTCGGAGACGGGCCGGTGAGGGGCTCGTCCCACGATGGCAGATTAATACGGTCGCCCGCGGGCCGCCATTCGCCCGCCGGGTGCCGTCAGCCGCCCCCGCCCGCCGCCGCGCACCGGGGGTGGGCGGGGACCAGGGCGAGGCAGGCCTCCCTCAGCTGCTGGGCGCGGCCGGTCTCGCCGTCCTGCAGTGCGGCGTCGGCGTCCCACGCCATGCGCTCGGCCACCTTCAGGAGGAGGGACTTCGCCTCGGCGTTGCCGGGCTCCAGGGCAGCGAGGCGCTGGGCGTGGCTCTGCACGTCTTCCCCGTCCCGGCCGAAGTACCGGCCCGCCGTCTGGGCTTCCTGCGCCAGGCCGACGAGGCGCGCCACCTCCCACGAGGTGTCCAGCTCCACTCCCGCGCTTCTCAGGTCGGCCACCGTCTCGGCGAGCTCGGCTTCGGGCAGCGGCACCTTGAACGGTGCGGGGATGGGGCCGAGCCGCAGGCGTCCCCGCACCCCGTCGGGGGCCAGGCGTGCGGACGCGATGCCGCCGGAGGCGCTCTTGTCCTTCAGTCCCTGCACGTCCAGGGTCCGTCCCCACGGCTGCAGGATCCCCACCGCGGCCAGCGCCACCACGGCGACGCCGGCGCCCACCATGACCCCCGGACGCCGGCGCACGCCGGCGGCCACGCCGGCGGCCCTGGGCGTGATGGACAGGGTGATGTCCTCCATGGCGCCCGCGTCGAGCGCGACCACCGTCTCCACGGGCTCGAACCGCTCGTCCTTCAGGACGACGCGGTAGCTGCCCGCGGCGAGGGCGTTGGCCACGCACGGCGTAGCCCCCTCGGTGACCGTGCGCCGCCCGTGTCGGATCTCGACCCGGACGCCCTTCGGCTCCGTCATGACGCGGAGCGAGCCGAGCGCCGCGTCGAGGCCCCCGGCCTGGACGCGGAGGAGCGCCTCCCTGAGATCCTTGGCGGACTGGTACCGCTGGTCCGGCTCCCGCCGGAGGAGCTTCATGACGATGCTCTCCATGGCCGGCGGGACGCTTACGCCCGTCTCGGACATGGGGATGACCTCGCAGCGGTCGGTGGCCACCATGAGCTGGTAGATCTCGGTGGTGGACTCGCCCGCCCGGTTCCCCAGCCAGGGGTCCCGCGCGGTGAGCAGCCCGTAGAGCACGACGCCGAACGCGAACAGGTCCGTGCGCGCGTCCACCGGCTCCGCGCGGAGCTGCTCGGGCGCGGCGTACCCGGGCGTGCCCAGGGTGCCCACGGTGGTCAGTCGGCTGTCCGCTTCCTTCTCGGCGAGCTTGGCGATCCCGAAATCGAGGACCTTCAGGGTCTCCTGACCGGCGCGGTCCTTGGTCAGCATGAAGTTCTCGAGCTTCAGGTCCCGGTGGACCACGCCGTCGGCGCCCTCGTGCGCGACGATGAGCGCTTCGCACGCCTGCAGCGCCAGCCGCAGCGTGCGCTCCAACGGGAGTGGACCGTCCGTCAGCACCGTGTCGGCGAGGCTCTTCCCCTCCACGAACTCCATGAGGAAGTAGATGAGCCCGGCCTCCAGGTCCTCCTCGTAGGTGGACAAGCCCACGATGTGCTGGGACTCGGTGCCCAGCCGCTTCATGATCTGGGCTTCGCGGAGGAATCGCTTTCTCGCGGTCTCGACCTCGGAGCCGGTGATGCGGTCCACGCTGAGGATCTTCAGCGCCTCGATCCAGCCGCCCTTCTCGTCGCGCACCTTGTAGACGGTGCCGAACCCGCCGGCACCGATGCGCTTCAGGACCCGCCACTTGTTGCGCAGAAGCTGGCCGATGAGGGGGTCCTCCTCGGGCTGCTCCGGCGGCCGCGCTTCCGGGGGCTGGGCGCCGCCGGCCGATTTGGCAGCGGCGGCCTCCAGGTCCTCGGGCGTCCAGGCCATGGTGGAACTGGGCGGCTGCTTCTTCGGATCGTCGGCGGTGGACACGGAGGGGGCCTCGGAGCGGTGGGTTCGACGAACGCAAGCTACGGAGGTGGGTGGAGCCGGGTCAAACGTCTCGGCGGCCTTGCCCCGGGGGCCCTTTCGCCTCCCTATTGGGAGCGCGGTCCACGTCTCCAAGCCAGCCAGGCCATGTCCCCTCGCCGACTCCTCCCGCTGATCCCCGTCGCCCTCGCCGCCGCGTGCTCCGGGGACTCCGACCTCCCCACCCGGGCGCCCCTGGGCCCGGCGGAGGAGAGCCGGCTCGTCTTCCAGGCCGTGGACGCCGGCACGGGCGCGGCCATCACCAACGACCAGATGACCGTCCGGTATCTGGTCCGCGCGCCCATCACGCTGGACGCTGCGGCGGTGGATCTGGTCTCGTCCCTGGAGCCGTACGCCATCGCTCACCCGGTGGCGGAGGACAGCCTCGTGGTGGAGGTGCGGCTGGAGGCCGCGTCCTACCACCGGCTGGACACGGTGCTCGCCGTCGCCCGGGGCGACGACGCGGGGCCCTTCACCCTCCGCATGGCCCGTCGGCTCGCCCGGGCGGGGGGTGGAGGTGGGGCGCCCGCAGGGGGAGGAGCCCCGGCCG
>JBFYZE010000013.1:0-2659 GCA_041309665.1 Gemmatimonadales bacterium
GGGGCGGTGACCACGGAGACCCCGGCAGTTGGCGCGATCCAGCTCACCTCGGCCACGTCGGTGCTGCCCCCGCTGGGAGGCTGGGGGACGGCGGCCAAGGGGCGCAGCGTATCAGCCAGACCCGTAATCTTCGTGCCCAGGTACTCCTGGAGCTGGCGGGCGAACTCCTGCTCCTCTGCGGTGAACCTCGGGGCACCCACGGCCTGGAGGTTCGCCCACATGGCCTCCTGCAGAGGGCGGTTCAGGTTGTACTCGTGGGCTCCCGTGATGAGCGTGACCGTCGTCTCGGTGCGGGTGGCGAGGGCCGCGCCCTTGGCGATGTCCTGGATCCACGCGTAGTAACTCTCCACCGAGGCTCGGGCGGTGTCGCGCACGAAGTACCAGGCCTTGGCATACTCCGGCACCACGTTGGGGGCCTCACCGGCGTTGGGGATGACGTAGTGGATGCGGGCGGTGGGACGGACGTGCTCGCGCATGAGGTTCACGCCGTCGTTCATGAGCTCGACAGCATCCAGGGCGGAGCGTCCGTTCCACGGGTCGGCGGCGCTGTGGGCCGCCTGGCCCCGGAACTCCACGGTGAAGCTGTTCATGGCCAGCCCGGGGTTGTTGTTCAACTCCGTGGCCTGTCCTGGGTGCCACTCGACCACGCCGTCGAGGCCGTCGAAGAGGCCGTCGCGTGCCATGAAGACCTTACCCACCAGCGTCTCCTCCGCCGGCGTGCCGAAGAGGCGCACCGTGCCGGGGATGCGCTGGCCATCCAGTGTGCGCTTGAGGGCGATGGCCGCCGCCACCGAGGCGGAGCCGAAGAGGTTGTGGCCGCACCCGTGCCCGTGGAGGGTGCCGTCGGCGCGAGCCTCCCTGCGGGGCACCGCTTCGTTGCCGATGTTCGGGAGGGCGTCGTACTCGGCGAGCACACCCACGACGGGGGAGCCCGAGCCCCACTCGGCGACGAAGGCGGTGGGCATGCCGGCCACGCCCCGCGTCACGCGGAATCCCTCGCGCTCCAGGACGTCCGCCAGGTAGGCGGCGGAGCGCGTTTCGGCGAGTGCGATCTCCGAGTACCTCCACAGCTCCATGGCCATGTCCGCCATCTGGCCCTCCAGCGCGGTGGCATGACGGAGCACCTCCGCCTTGGCGCGGGCGCGATCCTGCCCGGACGCCGGGCCGGGCCGGGCGAGGGTCAGGAGGCTGGAGACGATGAGGGACAGGACGACGGCGGGAAGCGGGCGGAAGGGGCGCATCAGTCAGGCACCGCCATGAAGCCCCGACTCACGAACACGGCGGAGCCTCCGACGCGCACGGCGGCGGTGGCGCCGCCGGAGCGGTCGGCCTCGACGTGGAGGAGGGAGGGACGCCCGATCTCCAGGCCCTGCTCGAGCGTCCAGTGGAGGGACCCCGCCTCGCATGCGTCCATTCTGGAGAGGTACCCGCCCAGTGCGGCGGCGGCGGATCCGGTCGCCGGGTCCTCGGGAACCCCCACGGCGGGGGCGAACATGCGCACGTGCAGGTCCACACCGGGGCCCTCTGCCTCCGGGCAGATCAGGTAGACGTGGTCGGCCCAGAGGGGCGCCACCAGGCGCTGCCAGAGCGGCGTGTCCAGGACCGCGCGGCGGATGGCTCCCAGGGACGCGATGGGGACCACGTAGAAAGGAAGGCCGCACGACACCATCTCGGGGCGGAGGGCGGGGTGGAGGTCGGAGGCCTCCAGCCCAACCAGCCGTGCCAGGTCGGCGTCGGGGACGGGGGAGGGGCGGTGCTCGGGAAGGACCGCGGTGGTGAAGCGCGCCGAGACCGGATCGCCGTCCCGGAAGCGCACGTCCACGGGGACGTGGCCCACGTTCTCCTCCAACACGACGGTCCTGGTCCCGTCGGCGGGGGAGTGCTCCAGGGTGGAGGCGACGTAGATGGCCGAGCCCACGGTGGGGTGGCCGGCGAACGGAACCTCCTTCCCCGGCGTGAAGATGCGCACCCGGGCATCGCCTCCGGACTCCGGCGGGCCCAGGAACACGGTCTCGGAGAGGTTCATCTCCCGGGCGACGCGCTGCATGAGGTCGGAGGGGAGTCGGGTGGCTTCGGGGAAGACGCCCAGCGGGTTGCCGCCGAAGGTGTGGTCGGTGAAGACGTCCAGCGTGAGGAAGGGGAGGTCCATGGTCGGCCGACGGCGGTAGCGCCGTCACCTCGGGGTGGTGAGGGGCCCTCTCGCATCCCATACTGCGCCGGGGCTCCTGATCCCGGCAAGCGGAGGCGGAGGACGGTGCGCATCATCGGCGTCATCTCTGACACCCACGGCCTTCTCCGGCCCGAGGCCGTGGCGGCGCTGGAGGCGAGCGAGATCATCCTCCACGCCGGGGACGTGGGCGACCTCCGCATCCTGGACGAGCTCGGGCGCATCGCGCCGGTGCACGCCGTCCACGGCAACACCGACTGGGGCGAGGCGCGCCAGCGGCTCCCCCGCACAGCGGCGGTGGATCTCGGGTCGGAGGACGGGAAGGTGGCCGGGGCCCCGGCAGGGCCTCTCGCCTACGTCCACCACGGCGACCGGGAGCTGGACCTGGAGCCGGCAGCCGCGGGGATCTCGCTGGTGGTGAGCGGCCACACGCACCGCCCGCTCGTGGAGGAGCGGGGCGGAGTCCTGTACCTGAACCCGGGGAGCGCCGGG
>JBFYZE010000014.1:0-10843 GCA_041309665.1 Gemmatimonadales bacterium
CACTCCGAGCTCCCGCGACCGGGACTCCAGCCCGAGCCGGTAGGTCTCGCCGCTGTGCGCCCGGACGTGCGGGTGCGTGGCACCCACGACGACGTAGATGGCGTCCGGCGACCGGCTCAGGATCTGGGGCAGGGCGTCGAGGACGTACTCGATCCCCTTGTCGGGCGACAGAAGGCCGAAGGTGAGCAGCACCGGGCGGCCCTGGACCCCGAGGCGCTCCTTGGCTTCCTCCGCCGGAGGCACGACCGGGGTGCCGTGGGGGATCACGTCGATCCTGGACGCGTCCACGCCGTAGTTCTCCCGGAGCAGGACCGCGCCGTGCTCGCTCATCACCACGAGGCGTTCCGAGAGCCTGGCCAGCTCCTCCATCACCTTGCGCTGGCTGTCGTTGGGCTGGCCCAGGATGGTGTGCAGGGTGCTCACCACGGGCATGCGGAGCTCGCGCAGGAGCGCGAGCAGGTGGCTTCCCGACTTGCCGCCGAAGATCCCGTACTCGTGCTGCACGGAGAGGACGTCCACCGTGTTCACGTTGAGGAAGTCGGCGGCACGCAAGTATGCGTCGCTGTCGTTGTCGGGAAGCTCGAAGCGCACCTGGGGTGGGTAGGTGTACCGGTGCCCTGCATCGTTCATCGCCATGACGATGCGGTCGAGCCGCGGGAACACGGTGCCGATGGCGTCGTTCAGGTCGGTCGTGAACGTGGCGATCCCGCACTGGCGCGGGAGGTGGTTTCCCAGGAAGGCGATGCGGGCGATGGGGTGCATCACGCGCCCCCACGCTCGTCCGGGACCCACTCGAGCAGGTCGCCGGGCTGCACGTCGAGGGCGCGACAGAGCCGTTCCAGCGTATCGGCGGTGAAGCGGCCGAACCGCATCTCCGGGTCCGCCAGGCGATAGGCCGTCGGAGGGGTTAGGCCCGTCACCTGCGACAGGCGGTACGGGGTCCATCCCTTCTGCGACAGGATCTCGGAGAGGCGGAAGCGGATCATGTGGGCAATGGCGGACGAGGCGCGGTAATAATATGAGAAGTAATTACGGCACATAATAATAATACGACATATTAATAAGGTCCAGACCTGTCGGGTGGCAGCGCGGACCTGCGGCCCCGCCGCCGTCGCAAGCCGGGGGCGCGGCCCGTCGTATCTTCCAGGCGTGGGGTGACCGAGACGCGGAGGAGGCAGGTATGGGCACGAAGCAGCAGCTTCACGCGGTGGTGTGCGCCACGCTCCTGGCGGGAGGGCCGTTAGCCTCCGGGGCGGGGGCCCAAACACCGCCGGACCAGGCGATGGGGTTCCAGCTTCTCGACCGGCTGGTGGGCGTGGTGGTGCGAGCCGCCGCGCCCGGGGGCACGCCCGTGGATGCCGGAGCGGAGACGGTCGTGCTGGCTCGCGAGTTGAAAGACGCCCGGGACACGGGGCAGGTGGACGAACTGTTCGCCGTCCGCTACGGGCGTCTCCTGAGCGCGGTGCGCCAGGCCGTCCTCATGGACCCCGAGGTTCTCTCCTGGCCCCTCTACCGGTACGCCATGGCCGACTTCATCGAGGAGCGGACAGGGAAGGCTCCGGACTGGGCGGACCTCCTCTTCAAGGTGAGCGACCACGGAGGCGCCGGGGTGGGCCTGGGAACCATCGCCGACGCGGTGATGTCGGAGGTGGTCACCCTCCACCTCCACCTGGAGAACGCATCCCGCCGCCCCCGGATCCAGGAGGAGTACCTGGTCCGGGGGCTCGCGGGGGTCCGTGGCGGGATGTAGGGGCGCGCGGTCCGGCTCCGGCCGCCCGCTGCGCTACCGCACCTTCTTCTGGAGCTCCGCGACCGCGGCCTCGAGCTGCTGGTCGCGCCCGCGGCTCACCACGCCCTGCTCGTTGAAGATCTGGACGTCCGGCTCGGTCTGCAGGTTCTCCAGGTACCGGCCGGCGTTGTTCTTCACGCCCATCCCGGGGACGCCCCAGCGGGTGCCGTCGGGGAGCGTCTCCCACCCGGCGAACGTGCACGTCCCCGGCGTGGGCATCCCGATCAGGGTGCCGATCTTCAGCTCCTTGTAGACGTACGCGTAACAATGGCCGTCGCTGTAGTTGGCCTCGCCCGCGAGGGACACGCTGGGCTTGGTCCAGCGGAAGTTGGGCTCGTATCCGGTGGCGCGGGTGTCGGTGGTGTAGGTGAAGAAGCGCTCGCCGGTGAGGAACATGCCCAGGTCCGCCACCAGGTCGCCGCCGCCGTTGAAGCGGGTGTCCACCACCAGCCCCGCCCGGTCCGGGAACCGCCCCAGGACCTCCTCGAACGCGGTGCGGAAGGCTCCGTCGCTCATCCCGGGCACGTGGATGTAGCCCAGCGTGCCGCCGCTGAGCCGGTCCACCTCTTCGCGGTTCCTGCGCACCCACCGCTCGTAGAGGAGCGTCCCCTCTTGCCCGGAGGTGATGGGAGTGACCACCAGCTCCCGCTTCGCGCTCCCGTCGGCCACCACCACCAGCGTCCGCTTTCCGGCCTTCCGGTTCAGGTAGAGGGCGGGATCCGAGCCGGCCGCGATGGCCTCGCCGTCCACGGACTCGATGATCGCCCCGGGCTTCAGGTCCATTCCGGCCTTGTCCAGCGGGCCGTTCCGGACCACCTCCACCACCTTCATGCCCGGGCCGTCCCAGGCCTGGTCGTAGAAGACGCCCAGGGAGGCCGTGGCGTCGTCGGTGGGCTCGGACGACGAGTAGCGGGCGCCGGTGTGGCTGATGTTCAGCTCGCCCAGCATCTCGCTCAGCATCTCGGCGAACTCGTGTGCGTTCCCGATGTGGGGGAGGTACTTCTCGTAGACGGGCTTGATCCCCATCCAGTCCACGCCGTGGTACCCGGCGGTGTAGAACGTCTCCTTCGTCTGTGTCCACACGTGCTCGAAGTCGTGGGCGCGCTCGGCGGCCAGGTCCGCGGTCATCTCGCCGCGGATGGTGACGTTGTCACGCTTCCCGCTCGAGGGGTCCACCTTGGAGATGGAGCCGTCCGAGAGGAGGAAGATGCTCTTCTGGTCCTTGTCCCAGACCATGCTGGCCCGGTTGGCGTTCAGCGTCGCCACCATCTTGGTCTCGCGGGTGCGCACCTCGGTGGACCAGAGGTTCATCCCGCGCTCGAAGCGGGCCAGGTAGTAGAGCGTCTCCCCGTCCTTGCTGAGGAGCGCGTCACCCATGGCGGAGGAGTGGATGGTGAGGCGGGCCTTCCTCAGCTCCGCGCCGTCCAGCTCCAGCGCCACCGGCGTCGCCGCCTTCGCCGTGTCGGCCTTGGCGGTGTCGCCCTTGGGTCGGTTCTTCTCCTCCATCTCCTTGAGGAGCGTGTACTCGTCCTTGGTGAGGCGGAAGCGGTCCCACGCGTCCTGGGTGAGGAACATGGCGTACACGTCGGACTGGCTGGCGCCGGACTGGGCCACCGACTTGAGGCCGTCGCGGTTGCTCTGCCAGATCATCGCCTTCCCGCCCAGCACCCAATGCCCGCCCGAGTCCTGGAAGCCGCTGAGCGTCAGGTTGCGCACCTGGCCGCTCCCATCCGTAGCCACCAGCCCCACCTCGCCGGGGGCGAGCCCGGGGATGGAGTAGTCGAAGAGGATCCACTTCCCGTCCGGGCTCCACCGGAAATACTGGCCGCCCACGCGGGAGGAGAAGACGTGCTCCTGGGTGAGGAGCGTGCGGTCCTGCCCGGACTGGAGGGTGCGCACCCGGAGCGTGTTCCTGTCCTGGACGTACGCCAGCTCATTGCCGTCGGGGGAGAAGAGGGGCTGGGTGTTCTCGTGCGCGTTGCGGATCAGAGCCGTCTCCTCGATGAGCGTTGCGGCGTAGAAGTAGGTCTCCTCTGCGCGCGCGCGGCGCGCCTCGTAGATGGTCCAACGCCCGTCGCGCTGGGCGCTGTAGACCAGGGCATTCCCGTCGGGAGAGAAGGCGATCTGACCCTCGCGCTCCGGCGTGCGGGTGATCTGCTTGGTCATCCCGCCCTCGACGGAGGTGACGAACACCTCGCCTCGGGCGACGAAGGCCACCTCCTTCCCGCTGGGCGAGAGCGCCATCTCGGTGGCGCCGCCCGTGACCGGGACCACGCGCTCGTTGTTGGCCTTCGCGTCGGACAGCACCGTGACCTGGACCTTCCGGGGAGGCGCCGAGCCGGCCTGCGTGTAGATCTCGCCGTCCCAGCTGAAGGCCAGGGTGCCGTCCCCGGCCATGCTCAGGAAGCGCACCGGCGGGCCCTGGAACGTCGTGATCCGCTCGGAAGCGCCGCCGGAGAGCGCCATGCGGTGCACGTTGAACGATCCGCTCTCCTCGCTCAGGAAGTAGAAGGCCTGGCCGTCGGCGGTGGGGACCGGGTTCCGATCCTCTCCTGCGAAGCTGGTGAGCTTCCGGTGCGTCCCGGCGGCGGTGTCGTAGAGCCAGATGTCCCGGGCGATGGCCGAGGTGTGGTGCTTCCGCCACTCGTTCTCCCCGCCCTTCTTGTCCTGGTAGAGGAGGAATCGCCCCCCCGGCCCCGGCCGGACCAGCTCGGCGGGGGTGGTGAGGACCTGGCGCACCCGACCCCCGGCGACCGGGACCCGGTACAGCTCGGGCTGGGAGCCGGTGGGGAAGCCCCGGTGCTCCGCCAGGTCCTGGCGGGTGGCGCCGAAGAGGACGGCGCCGTCGCCGCTCTCGAAGGCGTAGGGGAGCTCGTCGGCGGAGTGGAACGTCAGGCGCACCGCTTCGCCGCCTGCGGCGGGCATGACGAAGACGTCGAAGTTCCCGTGCCGGTTGCTGGCGAACGCGAGGTGCCGGCCGTCGGAGCTCCACACCGGCATGTAGTCGTGGGCCGGGTGGGACGTCAGGGGCACGGCGGTCCCTCCCCCGGAGGGGACGCGGTACAGGTCGCCCCGGTACGTGAAGACGATGGTCGCCCCGTCGGGGGAGATGGCCGGGTAGCGGTTCCATCCTGCCGCGGTCTGGGCGGATGCGGGGGCGGGGAGGAGGGTGGCAGCAGCGAGGAGGAGGCCGAGGGCCGGCACGGCGCGAGGGTTCATGGTGGGGTCCCGGGTGAGGAGTGCGCGGCCGCGGGGCCGCGGAGCCACGGTAGAAGGCCGGCAGGGGTGCGGCAAGGCGAGCCGAGGGCGGCGGGTCGGTGTCCGGATGGAGGCGCGCGCGTCACCCCGTCGGCAGCCACACGCGCATGCAGGTTCCCTTTCCCTCCTCGCTCTCCACGGCGATGCGCCCGCGGTGCCGGTCCACCACCGCCTTCACGATGGTGAGCCCCAGCCCGGAGCCGCCGGGGACGATCTGGCGGGCGTGGAACGAGCGGAAGAACTCGTCGAAGACCCGGTCCTGTTCCGCCTCCGGGATCCCGATCCCCGTGTCCTCCACCTCCAGGAGGATCTCCTCCCCCACCCGCTGGATGCGGAGCTCCACCCGTCCCCCCGGGGGGGTGTAGCGCAGCGCGTTCCCCACCAGGTTCCGGAGGAGGTCGCCCATCCCCTGGGGGCTCCCGCTGATCTGCGGCAGCGGCTCCGGGATGCGGGTGGTGAGGTCGATCCCGGCCTCCTCCGCCCGGGGCCCCATCTCATCCAGGATCTCCTGGGCGATCGCCCACAGGTCCACGGGGACCGCCTCGGGGTGCGCCCCGGCGCCACGGACCAGGGACAGGGACAGGAGCTCCCGGACCATCTCCGCCATGTCGCCGGCCCTGCGCTCGGCCCTCTGGATGAGCTCCCGGGGCTGCTGGGCCATGGACTCCGGGGCGACCCTGAGCGCGACGCTCAGCGCCGTCTTGATGGTGCCCAGCGGCACGCGGAGCTCGTGGGCCACCTTCCTCATGTACTGGGACTTGGCGTGCTCCGCCGCGGCGAGCTCGTCGAACGCCTCCTCCAGATGGTAGTTCTTCGTCTCCAGGTGACGGGCGAGGACCACCACGTCCAGCTCCCGGCGGCGGAGACGCCCGGCGATGGAGCTGGCCAGGTAGGCGCCCACGAAGAGGGTCACGCCCAGCAGGAAGACCTGGGCCCCCACCAGCCTCGGGTCCAGGTAGCCGTCGGCCCGCCAGTGCGCATGCAGCGAGTGGTGGTCGAGGACCCCGAAGCACTCCCCGAACGCCACCGCGGCCATGAGCAGGAGGCCGAGCGTGGCCACCGCGTACGTCGCGGGCCCGGACAGGAGGATGGAGGCCACGATGACGTGGAAGATGACGAAGACCCAGAGCGGGTTCTCCACGCCTCCGGCGAAGTGGAGCAGGGCCGCCAGGAAGCAGAGGTCCAGGACGATCTGGACGGAAGCCAGGACAGCCGCCTGCGCCGCGCGGGCGTCGTAGTACTCGATGCCCGGAGGCGTCCGGGGGAGGAGGATGTGGGCCAGGCGCCCAACAGGTTCCTCTGCGGCGCCGGGCTCGCCGTGCGCCAGGCGCTCGTCGGCGGCCCGGCGCAGCCGGGCCAGGAGGATCTCTGCCCCGAGGTTGTACGAGGCCAGGAGGGCAAGGACCGCCAGGAGCTGGGAGAGCGCGACCTGGATGGGGAGGAAGCGGCGGGCCACCTCGATGAAGAGGAGGGAGCCCACCACGGCCAGCCAGCGCAGGCGCACCAGCCAGCTTATGCGCCAGACGAGGACCTCGGTGGCGGGGAGCGCCTGGGGGCTCTCGGTCGCAGGCCGGTCCGCCATGGCTCAGGCCGCGTCAGGGGCCGCGAGCCGCCGCGAGGACCCGGTCCACCTCAGCCAGGAGAGCGTCGGGCTCCACGGGCTTGTCCACGAACCCCTGCACGTCCAGGTACTCGCCGGCCCCGTAGGTGTGGTCGCGGGCGTCGGGATAGAAGCGCAGCGGCGTCTCCCGGTGGATGGCCGTGAGCATGATGATGGGAACGTCGGCGAAGTAGGGATCGTCCCTTCCCCGGAGGTTCCACACCACGTGGAAGCCCTCCGTCGCCTCGGGCATCATCACGTCCAGGAGGATGAGGTCCGGGCGCTCCCGCTCCACCGCGGCCAGCGCCTCCTGGGGGCCGTAGGCGTGGACCACCTCGTACGCCCTCCCCTTCAGGACCATGGTGAGGATGTCCACCAGGTCCCGGTCGTCGTCCACGACGAGGATCTTGCTTCCGTTGCTCATGACGCGTTCCCTCGCAGGTGCGTGACGCCCTGGGCCAGCTCCTCGACGGTCTCCTGCCTCATCGCTTCGCCGGCCACCTGCTTCGGCACGAGTCCCAGCGCCACCGCCACGCCGTAGAGGATGGCTTCGGGGCGGGGAGGGCACCCGGGGATGAAGTAGTCCACGTGGATGACCTTGTCGGCGCCGCCCAGGGTGGCGTACGTGTCGAACCAGGCCCCGCCCCCCGCGGCGCACGAGCCCACGGCGAAGACCAGCTTCGGCTCCGGCACCGCGTCCACGAGCCGCTTGAGCGCCGGTGCCACCTGACGGGTCACCGGACCACTGATGAGGATCACGTCGGCGTGCCGGGGGGAGCCCACCAGGCGGATGCCGAAGCGCTCGGCGTCGTAGTAGGGGGTGAGGACGTTGATCACCTCGATGTCGCACCCGTTGCACGCCCCGGTGTTGGCGTGGTACACCCACAGGGCCTTGGGAAACGCCTTCCTGCACAGCTCTTTCAGCATGGCTCAACCTCCCGCGCCGGCCAGGAGCGCGGCGGCGTGGTGCAGGAGACCGTAGGCGAGCCCCGGCGCCAACCCCAGGAGGAGGCACAGGGCCGCAAGGACGACCATCGGGGCCCACATGAAGGCCGGAACCTCCCGGACCGGCGCCCCCTCCGCCCCGGCTCCCGCCGGGACGGCCCAGAACACGCGGTAGAACGGGCGCATGAGAGCCACCATGGTCAGCACGCTGGCGAATACCGCCAGCGCCACGGCCCACCACAGCCCTGACTGGGCCAGGGCGAGGTAGATGGTGAGCTTGCTCATGAAGCCGTTGAAGGGCGGGAAGCCGGCGATGGCCAGGGCCCCCACGAGGAAGCAGGCGCTGGTCACGGGCATCTCCCGGGCCAGCCCGCCCAGCTCCCCGATGCGGCGGGTCCCGGTGGCGTACACCACCGCGCCCACGCACATGAAGAGGAGGGACTTGAAGAGGGCGTGGTTGAGCAGGTGGAAGAGGCCGCCGTACGCTCCCAGGTAGGTCCCCAGGGCCACGCCGGCGAGGATGTAGCCCATCTGGCTCACCGAGGAGTAGGCCAGCAGGCGCTTCAGGTCCTCCTGGACCAGCGCCAGCACCACCCCCAGGAGCATGGTGAACACCCCCATCCCCACCGCGAAGAGGGTGATGGCGGGCAGCGACGGGAAGAAGATGCTCACCGTCCGCGCCAGGGCGTAGAGCGCCACCTTGATCATGACCCCCGACAGCAGGACGCTCACCGGCGTCGGAGCTTCGGCGTGGGCGTCGGGGAGCCAGGGGTGGAAGGGGGCCAGCCCCGCCTTGGTGCCGAACCCGATGAGCAGCATGGACACCGCGATGAGCGCGGTCCCGGATGGGATCATCCAGGCCACGCCGCGCACCTCGCTGATGAGGAGGGCCTCCCTCCCCCCCAACCCCCCGGTGGCCGCCGCGGCCGCGTAGACCACCACGCACCCGAAGAGGGCGAAGGTGATCCCCACCGTGAGGAGCATCATGTACTTGTAGCCGGCCTCGAGGGCGCGGCGGTCCCAGAAGAAGGCCACCAGGAGCCCCGAGCTCAGGGTGGTGGCCTCCACCGCCGCCCAGAGCATGATGATGTTGTTCGTGACCGCAGCCCACCCCATGGTCCCCAGGAACCAGAGGACCAGCGCGTGGAAGAGGGGCATGCGGTGTGGGCGCTTCACGAGGCCGGGGCCCTCGCCGGCGGTGGCGTGCTCCATGTACCGGACGGAGTAGGCACAGGCGAGGAAGCCGACGACGGAGACGATGAGCACCACCAGCGCGGACAGAGCGTCCACCCGGAGCTCGTTCCCCCAGGTGGTGAGCACCGCGCCTCCCCAGGTCAGCCGGGCGATGGCCAGCCCCATGACCGCCATGGCCCCGGAGGCCAGGAGGGTCACGAGCTGGCCCCAGCGGAGCCCGAGGCGCCCCCCGGCCAGGACGAGGAACCCGGCCAGCACCGGAACCAGGAAGACGGCCGCCGGAAGGGCCGACGGCAGCTCCACGACGCTTGGGCTGGTCATCGTTGCAGCTCCCGCAGGCGGAAGGTGTCCGTGGTGCCGAACTCCCGGTAAACCCCCTCGATGACGTACAGGAGGATGAACACCGTCACCACCACCTCCGACGCGATCCCGAACAGGGCGGTCTCGGGGAGCCCGGGCGCGAGGCTCACCAGGCTCAGGTGGACGCCGTTCTCCAACAGGCAGAGGGCGATGACCAGCTTCACGGCGTCACGTCGCGTGAGGAGGGAGTAGAGCCCGAGGACGAAGACGGTGGAGGCCACCGCCAGATTCGTGCGGAACACCTCCGCCTGGGCCAGGGCGGAAGGCGCCAGCAGCGCTACCTGGCTGTGCATGAGCCGGTAGAACCCGGTCATGAGGACCGCCGCCACGATCACGGAGGGGCCGAACCCCACCAGGGGCGGCTCCTCCATCTCCTGCGTCCTCCGGATGTACCGGAACAGGAACCACGGGATCAGGATGGCCTTGGTGATGAGCGCCGTTCCCGCCCACCAGTACAGGGCATGGTTCACCGTGGCGTAGCTGACCAGGAGGGCCACGATGAGGAGCGCCTGCACCACGTAGGCCATCGCCGAGAACCTGAGGTGCCGTAGCTCCACGGTGAGGACCGAGGTGATCACCACCGTCAGGCTCAGGGTGCGGACCAGCTCCTCCGAGATGGGAAGAGCGCTCATGGGCGCCCTCCGTTCCCCCCGGCCCCCACGGCCAGCGGGGGAGGCTCCGGCGCCAGGGCGCCGGGGCGGATGGTCACGTCGTCGGAGCGGAAGCCGTGCACGGAAAGGCGCTCCTGCGGGTTGGCCGGCGGGAAGCAGCGTCCACAGCGCTGGCATGGACCCATGAACACCTCGAGGGCGAGGACCATGTCGAGCGCGGAGTCGGTGGCCGTCTCGTACTGCTGGCTCATGAGGATGGCCCCCTCCGGGCACACCTCGGCGCAGCGCCCGCAGTACGTGCACCGCGCCCACTGGAACTCCAGCCGGCGGGTGAGCTGCCCGGTGTCCTGGACGAGGATGACCCCGGCGGGGCACGCGTTGGCGCACCCTCCGCACCCGAAGCAGAGGTCGGGGTCCACGACGATCTTCCCCCGGAACCCGGGTGCGGGGTCATGGGGCTCGAACGGATAGGGGAGCGTGACCCGCCCCGCGCGGAGGCAGATGAGCGCTTCCCGCAGCTTGCTTACGAACACCGCGCACCTCCTACATGCCGATGACCGCGAAGGCCAGGGCCGCCAGGGAGGTAAAGGCCACCCCGAGGTAGTACCTCATGGCCTGATCGATCCGGAGCCGCGGGTTGACCACGTCCACCACGGCCACCAGCACCAGGACCACCAGGACCTTGACGAGAGAGACGGCCAGGTCCGCGGGCAGGAACCCCACCCGGGGCCAGGGGAAGAAGAGCTCCACCAGGAGCAGGGCGAAGAGGAACTGCTTCGCCCACAGCGTCCACTTGAAGAGGGCCAGACGCGGCCCGCTCTGCTCGATGAGCGGCCCGCCCATGATCTCCTGGTCGGCGTCGGGGATGTCGAAGGGGAGCTTGCCCGCCTGCGCCTGCACCGCCAGGAAGAGGGTGACTCCGGCCAGGATCATGCTGATGCTCGGCCCATTCTCGGCGTTCCATGCCAGGATGCCGCCGGCCGAGAGCGTCCCGGCCTTGATGGCCCCCACCACCAGGGACACCGCCACCACCGGCTCCACCGTGAGGAGCGTCATCATCTCGCGGGAGCCGCCCACGGAGGCGTA
>JBFYZE010000015.1:0-4455 GCA_041309665.1 Gemmatimonadales bacterium
GTCGCGGCAGGCCTGCACCACGCGGTCCACGGAGATGACGTACGCCGCATCGCGCATGGACAGCTTCTTCGCCTTCGCCAGGTTGCTGACCGCGATGAACGCCTCGGTCATCTTCAGGTCGAGCTTGCCCAGCACCTCGTCCCGGGTCCAGTAGTAGTTCATGTTGCACTGGACCTGCTCGAAGTAGCTGCACGTCACGCCACCGGCGTTGGCCAGGAAGTCGGGGATGACGTGCACCCCGCGGGCGTCCAGGACCTTGTCCGCGTCGGGGGAGGTGGGCCCGTTGGCGCCCTCGGCGATGATCTTCACCTTCGTGTGGATCTTCACCACCGTGTCGGCGTTGATCTGGTTCTCCAGCGCCGCCGGGATGAGGATGTCCACCTCCTGGCTGATCCACTCGTCGCCGTCCAGCACGTCATAGCCCGCGGCCTTCGCCTTGTCACGGTCGATCCCGCCGAAGGCGTCGGCCATGGCGCGCAGCTCGTTCAGGTCCACGCCGGCGACCTTGCGGTAGGCGAAGCTGGCGCGCGCCTTCTGGTCCCAGCACGACACGCAGATCACCTTGCCGCCGAGCTGCTGGTACAGCTCGATGGCGTACTGCGCCACGTTGCCGAAGCCCTGTACGGACGCCGTGGTGTCCTTGGCCTGCATCCCCAGCTCCTTCAGGAGCTCGCGGATGGTGAACACCACGCCGTATCCCGTGGCCTCCTTGCGCCCCAGGGACCCGCCCATGCCCACCGGCTTGCCGGTGATGAACCCGGGGTAGTGGCCACCTGTGATGGCCTCATACTCGTCGAGGATCCAGAGCATGTGCTGGCCGCTGGTCATGACGTCGGGGGCCGGCACGTCCTGCACGGGCCCCACGTTGCGCACCACCTGGCGCAGCCAGCCGCGGCAAACCCGCTCCTGCTCCCGGCGGGTGAGGTCGTGGGGGTCGCAGATGACGCCGCCCTTGGCGCCTCCCAGGGGGATGTCCACGACGGCGCACTTCCAGGTCATCCACGTGGCCAGGGCACGTACCGTGTCCAGGCTCTCGTGGGGGTGGAAGCGGATCCCGCCCTTGCCGGGGCCGCGGGCGTCGTTGTGCTGGACCCTGAAGCCCCGGAAGACGCGCACCGACCCATCGTCCATCTGGACGGGGATCGCGAAAGAGAACTCGCGCAGAGGCTGGCGAAGGAGGTCACGGACGGGCTCGTCCAACTCGAGCAGGTCGGCGGTCCGGTCGAACTGCTGCTGAGCCATCTCGAAGGAATTGAACGGTCTCTTTTTGTCGGTCATGATGGATACCCGGGAAGAGGGACTTGCCGTCTCTGAACATCGCCAAAGCGGGCCCCGCTGCCCACCGGGTTGGAGGCGCGACGGGTGTAGGGAAAAGCCCTACACCCGGGCCGGCAGCGGATTGCCTGTGTGACGAGCCGCTCGACCACCCCGGGGCGCCGCCGAGGCGCGGAGGTGTAGCTCCACCAGGCCGGCCACCGCGGGCCCCCTGCCGGCGGTCATGTGGAGGGAGGCTCCTCGGCCCCGGCGTCCACCGTGAAGACCGGATAGATGGCCCCCTCCTCGAGCAGGACGCCCTCCACCTCGGTCACGAGCGCCAGCCTGGGTCCGAGACGGGCTCGCGCGGCGGCGAAATCGAAGGCCTCCACGGTGGACGGGCCGTAGGCGGCCCAGGCGTTGCAGAGCAGGAGGGTGGCGGCCCGCAGGAGCACCTCACGGTCCTCGTCCTCCTCCTCCAGGGCGCGCAGCGCCGCCTCCGCGGCGGCCGTCACGTGGCCGCGGGCGAATCCCCCCGCGCCGAGCCGGAGAACGATCCCCCCCACCAGGAGCGCGCCGCCCACCACGAGGAGCGGAGTCACCACGCCCGGGGTCAGGCCCAGCCCCTTCCCGGCCACGGGGAGCACCAGGAGGAGGAGGCCGGAGAGTGCCATCAGGCATCCGGGGCGGGACCAATCGCGTGCAGGCTGCGAAGCGCGGATCTCGCCCAGCGTGTCGAGGACCGCACGGCGGTCCGGCTCGGAGAGGGAGTCGCTCACGCTCGGCGGGGCGTCATCCAACGCCTGTCGGGTGGCCTCCGTGACGAGCGCCACGAGGTCTCTCCGGTCTGCTACGGATGCAGTCAGTGTCCGCGCTCAAGATGCGGGCAGGGACACGTAGAAGGCAGCGCCCTTGCCCGGTGCGCTCTCCACCCAGATCCGGCCCCCGTGGCGGTCCACGATGGCGCGGGCGATGGCGAGGCCGAGCCCGGCCCCCCCGGCCCCGGCCGCCCGACCCCCCTCCACCTGCGCGAACGGCTCGAAGATCCGGTGGTGGTCGTCCGGCCCGATCCCCCTTCCCCGGTCGTGGACCCCCACGGTGACCGCCCCTGCCTTCGAGACCACCTCCGTCCACACCTCCCCGCCGGGCTCGGAGAACTTCACGGCGTTGGAGAGGAGGTTGGTGAACACCTGCACGAGCCGGTCCATGTCGGCGGTCACCCGGGCCGTTCCCGGCACGAGCTCCCGCACGGTCACGCCACGCTCCGTCGCCTGCGGGAGCACGACCTCGCGCGCCCGGGCGAGGACGTCGTGCAGCGCCAACTCCTCCATCTCCAGCGAGAGCTGGCCCGCCGCCAAGCGCTCCACGTCCAGGAGGTCGCGCACCAGGCGCTCCAGGAACGAGGCGTTGCGGATGGCCATGTCGTAGAGATTCCGGGCCTCGTCGCCGGCGCTCCGCAGGTGGGGCTCGAGGAAGGTCAGCGCGCCCCGGATGGAGATGAGGGGCGAGCGCAGCTCGTGGCTCACCAGGCCGATGACGTGGTCCTTGAGGAGAGCCGCCGACTTGGCCTCGGTGACGTCGGTGACGCTCCCCACGGCGCCGAGGGAGCGGCCCTGCCCGTCCTTCACCCCCACGGCCCGGCACATGACCCACCGCACCTGCCCGTCCGGGAGGACGAAGCGGTGCTCCCGGACGTACGCCTCACCCGCCTCCGACGCATTCCTCCAGGCCTCGAACACGCCTTGGCGGTCGTCGGGATGGAGGGCCCGGGTCCACCCCATCCCCAGAGACTCCTCGAACGACAGCCCGATGATGTCGGCCATGGCGGGGTTCACCCAAACCGCCGCACCGTCCGGATCCGTGTGGAAGATCCCGACCGGCACGGACTGGGTGAGGGTGCTGTAGCGGTCCTCGCTCTCGCGCAGCCCCTGCTGCGCGCGCACGCGCGTTGTGACGTCCTGGAAGGACGTGACGGTGCTGGGGGGCCCTTTCCCTCCGGGGGAGCCCAGCGGCCAGGAGCTCACTTCGATCCAGGCCAGCTCGGGGACCGCGTTGGACGTCATCCCCACCACCATGGGGCCCGCCGGCTCCCCCGACACCAGCGCGCGCAGCGTGGGGAGCGACTCCTTCGGGAGGGAACGTCCCTCCAGGTCCACGATCTCCCAGCGGAAGTCCACGAGCCTGCAGCCGAGCACCTCGCCCGGAGCCAGGCGAAGGATGCTCTCGCCGGACCGATTCACGTACTCCACCACCCCGTCGGATCCTAGGATGGCCACTCCCTCCTCCAGGGCGTCCAGGACCTGGCGCAGGCGACCGAGCGTCGGTGCCTTGGGCGGCCGGACTACCGCGGGATCGGGCATGGAGGGATTCTGATTAGGGGGAGCGCCGCAACAAGATAGCGTCCCCGGGGCGCGGTGCGCAGCGCCCGTCTGTTGGCGGACGCCGGGCCCACGGCTATCCTCCACCCATGACGCGACTGACCTCCAAGCAGCGGGCCCACCTGCGCGCCCTGGCGCACCATCTCAAGCCCGTGGCGCACATCGGGGCGGAGGGGCTCACCGAGGGCGCCCTCGGGGGGATCCTGGAGGCGTTCAACACCCGGGAGCTCCTCAAGGTGAAGGTACTGGAGAGCGCGCCCGCGAGCGCGCGGGAGACGGCGGACGCCATCGTGGCGCGCCTGGAGTGCGTGCACGTCGCACAGACCATCGGCCGCACCGCCGTCCTGTACCGGCGCCACCCGGACAAGCCCGAGATCCAGCTCCCGCGGGCGTAGCCGGCCCGTGTCCAGGGCCTTCGTGAACGAGGACGCGGGGAGCGGGCCCGAGCCCGATTACCGCCTCCCCGACTCCGACTCCCCGTACTACCGGGAGGCCGCGGCGTGGGCCCTCATCCAGGGCGCGGACCAGGGCGACTCCCGGGGGGCGGAGGACGCTACCGGATACCGGTGGGGCGATCCCCTGCTCGCGTCGGAGGTTCAGGCCATCCTGGCGGAAGCGGAGGAGCGGGGGGAGGACCGGGTGGCACAGCTCGCCCGCCGATTCCTCCGCAAGGCGCTCGCCGGCCCCTGAACGCGGCGAGGCCCCTCCGGCTCGGTCGCAACGGAGGGGCCTCGATCGGATCGTCACGGGACCGGTGGTGCTACGGCACGATCTCCAGCAGCTCGATCTCGAAGACGAGCGTGGCGTTGGGTCCGATGTCCTG
>JBFYZE010000016.1:0-4135 GCA_041309665.1 Gemmatimonadales bacterium
GCCGTCGCCGCCGAGCGCCAGGGTGCTGACGGCGCCGGCCCCGGCCGGCCCGCCCGCGAAGGCGAGGGTGAGCCCGTCGGCGGAGAGCGTGGGTGTGGCTCCGGCCAGCATCCGGGTGCGCCCCGTGGCCACCTCGGTGATGCCGATGGAGTCCGCGCCCGCGCCGAAGACCAGGAGGGCTCCGTCGGCCGCGAAGCGGGGGTTCGTCCTGGGCCGGGAGGTCCCCGGCAGGGGCTGCGGGCGCCCCTGCGGGTCGAGGCGGTACAGGTTCGTGGCCGTGGGGTCGTCATCCGCGAACGCGACCACGAAGAGGGTGCCGTCGGCGGGGTTGTAGAGGAGCCCGGTCACGCCGAGCCCCGTGGCGGGCAGCGTCCGCTCCCGTCCCCGTGCGAGATCCCGCACCACGATGCGGGTATGGTGCGCCTCGACGCGCGCCCGCTCGGCGCGCGCGCGCGCCTGGGCGGCCCGGTCCCCTTCGGGCGTCGGTCCCGGGATGGCGGCCACGGCATCGCGGAGCGCCTTGGTGTCGGGGAGGGTGAGGTAGGCCGCCTCGCTTCCCGACGGCGCGAACGCCAGGGCGCTTCCGGGCACCTCCGCCACCGCCTTCGCTGCAGGGCCGGCCACCTCCACGAGGTGGGTCCTGGCCTGGGCGCCCGTCCCGGTCTCGTACGCGATCCACGTCCCGTCGGGGCTCCAACGCACGGCGCGGCCGTCCTTCGCGAGCTCGGTCACCGCGTAGAGCTCCCCGGTGAGGAGGGCCGCCGGCTCCAGGATCTGGTCTGCGGCGGCCCCCGTCAGGAGGCGTTCGAGGGCGCCGAGCGCCTCCAGGTAGCGCCCCGCCTCCCAGGCGTAACGGGCCTCGTCGAGCTGCGTCCGGGGCGCGGCCTGCTGGGCCGGCGCGAGGGCGGGGAAGAGGAGGAGGCCGAGAAGGAGGGCGAGGGGGAGCCGAGGAGAACGCATGGCCGGGCGATCCGTGCACGAGGAGCGGGACGACGGGGAGCATGGGCCCCGCGCCTGCGCCGGACAAGGTCAGGGATCGGCCCTGCGGAGACCGCCCCGGTTCAGGCCCCTACGGCGGGGAGGGGGTCCCCGAAGCAGTCGCGCACGACCCCCACGGTGAGGGGCATGCGCACGCCCGTGCCGGCTCAGGAGGCGTCGTGCGTGGCCTCGGAATCCGGGGGCGGGACGTAGTCGTCTTCCCGCATCTTGAGCCGCTGAGCCCGGGAGATGCCCCGGGTGGGCGTCCATTCCTGGATCGGATGCTCGCGGCGATAGGCCTCCAGCTTCTTCTTACGGCGCTCCGACGAGGCCTTCCGCTCACGTTCCAGCTGTTCCGGGGTCACCAGGCACACCTCGTTTCGTGTTGACGCCGACCGCGGAGGCGGGGGTCGCTCCGGTCTTTTCGCCGTCCAATCTCGCACAGCGGGGCCCAACCCTCAAACCGGGGCTTGGCGGACCACCTCGAAGGCCCTGGATCGCCGGGGCCCGAAGCGGTACACCGCGAAGTGGTCGTCGAAGGATGCGGCACGATGCACGCCCAGCCGCTCCATGACCGCGAAGCTCGTCCGGTCCACGAAGGAAAAGTCCTGGTCGGGGAAGTCGCGCCCGATGGCCCACGCGGCCTCCAGGTCGGCGGGCCCCACGGCCTCCAGCCGCCCGGCGCCGCCGCGCAGCGCGCTCCAGAACGCCTCGGCGGCGGCCCGGTGGATGCGGTGGCGGAGCAGCGTCCACGTCTCGAGGAGCACGTGGTCCGTGGTGACGAGGGCCTCACCGGCGGAGAGGATCTCCTTCGCGCGCCCGTTGCCGACGTCCGCCGTGTCGGCGGCGGCGTACCACACCGAGGTGTCCACGAAGAGGGTCATCGCCGGAGGGCTCCGAAGGCCTCCGCCACCATCCGTTCCTTGTCCGTGGCCACATCGGAGCCCGTCGAGGACCCGAGGTCGAACACCGCGCCGGCTCCCGGACCGGACCGAGCCTCGCCCAGGTCCTCCGCCACGAGCCGGCGGACATACTCCGCCAACGAGATGCCCAGCTGCTCGGCGCGGAGCCGGGCACGCTTCAGGTCTTCGGTCCGGAAGGAGAGCTGGGTGCGGGTCATCATGGCACCTACATTATGATGTACCTCGCGTCGGACCGCAATCGCCGACAGCTTGCTGGACCCGACCTCCATCCCCGTGACCTCCATGAACCGTCTGCCCCCCTTCGCCCTCGTCGCCGTGGCCCTCCTCGCACTCCCGCTCCTCTCCTGCGTGCCTGCGGAGCGGGCCCCGGAGCCCTCGGACGGGCCGCCCCCGGACGCCCTGCCCTCCGGTGCGCTGGTGGACCCCGCCTGGGTGGTGCAGCACGAGGACTCCACGCAGCGCTTCATCGCCCTCTCCGTCGTGGACTCCCTCACGGTGTGGGTGGCGGGCCAGCCCGGGCTCTGGGGGCGGACGACGGACGGGGGCGCCACCTGGACCGTGGCGAAGGTCCCCGGCGCGGACACGCTGGCGTTCCGGGACGTGCACGCGTTCTCCGCCGACGAGGCGTTCGTGCTCTCCATCGGCAACGGCGAGGCGTCGCGCATCTACAGGACCGCCGACGGCGGCGCGAGCTGGACGCTCTCCTTCCTGAACCGGGACCCCGATGCGTTCTTCGACTGCCTCTCGTTCTGGGACCGGGAGCGGGGGATCGCCTTCAGCGACAGCCACGACGGCGAGTTCACGCTCGTCCGCACGGAAGACGGCGGCGCCACCTGGACGCGCGTGGACCCGGCCAACGTGCCGGACGCGCGGCCGAACGAGGGGGCCTTCGCGGCGTCCGGGACGTGCGTGGCGACGCGGCCGGGCGGACTGGGGTGGTTCGTCACGGGCGCCTCGCAGGTGGATACGCGCGTGATGCGCACCAGCGACTACGGCCTCACATGGGCGGAGGCCCCCACGCCCGTGCCCAGCACGAAGCCCGACGAGGGGCTCGCTTCGCTGGCGTTCTTCGACGACCTGCGCGGGGCGGCCTTCGGGACGGCCCACGACCCGGCGGCAGTGAACGTGGCGGTGACCGCCGACGGGGGCGCCACCTGGACTCCCGCAGGACGCGCGCTCGACGGGATCGTGTACGGGGGTGCCGTGGTGCCGGGCGCGCCCACGCCCACGTTGGTGGCGGTCTCGCCCGAGGGCTCGGCGTGGTCGGCGGACAACGGCGCAACCTGGACGGTGTTCGACACCGCGAACTACTGGACGGTGGCGTTCCTCTCCGCCGACGTGGGATGGGCGGGGGGAAGGGGGAGGATCAGCCGGATCGGGCGGCGGGGGCCGTAGGCGCCGGCGGTTTCACCAGCACCTTGTCCACCCGGCTCCAGTCCATGTCCACGACCTCGAGCCGCACGCCGTTCCAGTGCAGGACGGCGCCGGCCCGGGGCTCGGCGGCGAGCTGGTCCACCATGAACGCGTGCAGGGTGGCGTAGGGCTCGTCGGGGGCGGCGGGCCTCCCCACGATCCCGAGGAAGTCCTCGAAGGGTAGGAGCCCGTCCACCAGCCAGGAGCCGTCGTCGCGGAGCACCGCCTCCGGCGTGCCTGTGGGGAGGGGCTCGGGGAGATCCCCGACGATCCCCTCGAGCACGTCGTTGAGCGTGAGGACCCCCTCCACCCTTCCTCGGGTGCCCACGACCAGCGCGATGTGGACCCGTGAGCGCTGGAACAGCTCCAGCACCTCGAGCGCGGTGTCCCAGGGTCGGACGAAGTGCGGCTTGCGCAGGATGTTCTCGACGTCGGTAGCTCCCGTCTCCAGCATCTGGCTCAGGAGGTCGGGGATGCTGACGTACCCGCGCACCCGGTCCAGCTCCCCGTCGCACGCGATGAAGCGGGCGTGGGAGAGCATCCCCGAGCCCTGGAGCTGCTCGTTCACGGGCCGGTCCAGGTCGAGCCAGAGGATCCGCTCCCGCGGCGTCATGAGCGAGGCGGCGGTGCGGTCGCCGAGGTGGAACAGGCGCTGCACGATCTCGTGCTCCCCCCGCTCCAGGACCCCGGCGACGGTGGCCTCGGCGAGGATGGTGCGCACCTCCTCCTCCGCCACCGCCGGCTCGGGGGCCCGCTGGTGCGGAAGCATCCGCAGGATCCACTCCATGGACCCCGAGAGCAGGAGCACCAGCGGACGGGCG
>JBFYZE010000017.1:0-5201 GCA_041309665.1 Gemmatimonadales bacterium
AATCTGCGGCCGCGAGCGCCCGGGGCAGCCGGGCAGGACGGGCCGGGGTGGTTCCCCCCGGGGGGCACGCAGGAAGAGTGGGGCAGGAGGCATGAACCCGCGGTGAACGCGACATGAAGATCCCTTCATGGAGTCGCCCCGGCTCCGGGGTCGTGGGGGCCGCCGGGGACGCTATCTTGTCCGGACGCGGACGACTGCAGGAGTGCCCATGCGCATCCTCGTTGTGGAGGACGACAAGAAGGTCGCCAGCTTCCTGGAGAAGGGACTCCGGGAGGAAGGGTACTCCGTGGACGTGGCCCACGACGGGCCCGCGGGGCTCATGCGCGCCCGCGTCTACGACTACGACCTCCTCGTCCTGGACGTGATGCTCCCGGGGATGTCGGGGCTGGAGATCATCCGGGACCTGCGCGCCCGGGAGAAGACGGTGCCCGCCCTCATGCTCACCGCCCGCGACGCCCGGGAGGACGTGGTGCTGGGGCTGGACGCGGGCGCCGACGACTACCTGGCCAAGCCCTTCGGATTCGACGAGCTGCTCGCGCGCATCCGCGCGCTCCTGCGGCGCGGGGGCGCGGCGCGCCTCGATCGCCTGCTCTACGACGACGTGGAGCTGGACCGGGCCAAGCACGCCGCGTTCCGGGCAGGGAAGCGCCTCGACCTGACCCCCAAGGAGTTCCAGCTCCTGGACTTCTTCCTGGTGAGCCGCGAGCGCGTGGTGCGCCGCACCGAGCTCCTGGAGAAGGTCTGGGACCTGCGCTTCGATCCCATGAGCAACGTGGTGGACGTCCACGTGGGGCACCTCCGGCGCAAGCTCCGCGACGCGGGGGGCGACCCGCTCGTGCACACGGTGCGGGGGGTGGGCTACGTGCTCAGGAAGGGCGGGCCGGAGTGACGCGGGCGTGAGGGCGACTCAGGCCTTCAGCACCCGCTCCATGGCCGCAAGGAGCTCCGATACGGTGAAGGGCTTGGGGATGAGCTCCCATGCCTCCAGTCCCCGGGGGCCCCGTTCCGGCATCCCATCCGGGTAGCCGGAGAAGAGGAGAACCCTCCGGACGCGTCCTTCCCCGGCCAGCGTCTCGGCCAGGTCAGGTCCCCGGAGCCCGGGCATCACCACATCGGTGACGAGGAGGCGGACAGGCTTGTCCAGCCTCCTGGCCAGTTCCAGTGCGTCGGTCCCGCTCCGAGCCTGGAGGACCTCGTAGCCCGCCCTTTCGAGGATCCGGGTGGCGAGGTGGCGGACGGCGTCCTCATCCTCGACCAGGAGCACGACCCCGGCTCCCACATGGCGAAGGGCAGCCGCGGCCGGCTCCCCGGCTGCGGCTCCATCCGGAGGGATGGCGGGGAAGAAGGCGCTGAAGGTGGATCCCTTCCCGGGCTCGCTCTCCACCCGGATGTGGCCTCCGGAGTCGGCCACGATGCCGTAGACCGTGGACAGACCCAGCCCCGTGCCCTTGGACTCGGGCTTGGTGGTGAAGAACGGCTCGAAGATGTGGGGGAGGATGTCGGCCGCGATGCCGGTTCCGGTATCGCTGACCGAGACCACGACGTGGGGTCCCGGTGTGGCCTCGGGGAAGAGGCCCAGGTCTTCCACAGAAACCACGGTGTTGAAGACCTCGATGGTGAGGTCTCCTCCCCGGAGCATGGAGTCCCGGGCGTTCACCACGAGGTTCATGATGACCTGCTCCACCTGGCCCCGGTCTGCCATGATCCCGTCCAGCTCCGGGGTGGTGTGGAGCCGAAGCCGGATCTCCTCCCCGGCGACCCGGCGGAGCATGATCTCGATCCCCTGGAGCACCTGGACGAGATCCAGGTTGCGCCGCTGGGTGGAGCTCCTGCGGCCGAAGGCGAGGAGCTGGCGGTTGAGGGCCGCCCCCCGCAGCGCTGCCTCGCAGACAGCCTGGGCCTGGCGCCGAAGGTCCTCCGGCAGCCTCGGGTCCTCCTGCATCATGTCCGCCTCACCCTGGACGACCGTCAGCAGGTTGTTGAAGTCGTGGGCGATGCCCCCGGCCATCCGGCCCAGGGCCTCCATCTTCTGGGCCTGCAGGTACTGCTCCTGGAGGCGCATGCGCTCCGTCACGTCCTCCACGATGACCTCCCAAGCCCTTTCTTCCCCGGGGTGCACGACGGCCCGGGCGAAGAGGCGCACCGTGACCACGGCTCCGTCCTTCCGGCGCCAGCGGGCATGGAAACCGCCCGGGTGGCTCCGGTCCCCGTGCTCCCGGATGACGCTGGCCCGCTCCTCCTCGGACGAGTAGAGGGCCGAGAGGGGGGTGTTCAGGAGCTCCTCCCGGCTCCCGTAGCCCAGGATCTCCACCAGGGCCTGGTTCACCTCCAGGAAGCGGCCCCCCGCGGTGGAGACGTAGATCCCCGTGATGGCGTTCTCCACCAGCGACCGGATCCGCTCGTCGGAGCGTTTCCGTTCCTGCTCCGACTCTCCCCAGGCCCGCCACGCTTCGTTGAACCGCCGCGCCACCAGGGCGATCTCATGGGGTCCCCAGGCCGGAAGGGGTGACGGATCGCCGGGCACGGCCCCCGCGGCGGCCGCCACCATGGCGCCCAGGGGGTCCGCGATGCGGCGGTAGGTGTAGACCCCCACCAGCGAGACCGCCAGGAGGATCCCCAGGGTCCAGAGGGCGGAGGACCGGGTCCGCTCCCGGATGGGGCCGTACACGGATTCCGCCGGGATCCCGGCGTAGACGGTCCAGGGAGCGTTGGGGATCGGGACGGACCCGAACAGGTAGTCCTCTCCTTCAACGGTCCTGCCTCGGGAGACCCCCCGGGCCGTGGAGGTCTCCCGCGCCACGCCGCTTCCCGGCTCCGCCAGGATGCTCCCCACCCACTCCTCTCCCCCGCCGGACCGGGCCACCACCACCATGTCCGGTTGGGCGATGGTGACGATCCCGTCCTCCCTGGTCTCCAGTCGTGCCAGGATCGCCTGGAAGTGCAGGAGGTCCAGGCCAACCGCCACCATGCCATCTGCTGCGCCCCCCGCGCCCCGGACGGGGTACGTGAGGCCGGTGGCCCACCGGCCGGAGCGAAGGCCCTTGTGGACGGGCCCTACCCAGAGTCCCTCGGCCTGGAAGGCTTCCGGGAGCCAGTCCGGGTCGGCCTCCCCCTCGGCTCGGGAGATCACGGAGCACACCTCCCCGTCCTCCCGGGACCAGATCCCGAGGTTCGTGAAGGGAGGGACGAAGAACTCGGCCAGCTCCGGCGCCAGCTCCTCGCAGCGGGAAGGATCGAGGGAACGGACCGCAGGGTGGTCCGCCACGCTGGTGAGCGTCCGCTCGGCATCGTCGAGGAACTGCTGCGTTGCCAGCGCCACGGCGCCGGCGGTGGCCCACAGGCCTTCCTCCGCGGACCGGATCTCGGCCCGGGCGGCCCGGTGGCTGAAGAAGACGACCAGGCCCAGGAGGGGGAGGACCAGCACCGCCACCAGAGCGGTGAGGAGAGTCCGGATGGAGGGGGTCTTGCCGAGCATCCGGACCTTCGGGTGGGAGGGGGGGAGTCGGGAGGCCGATCCGCACCGGCGCCAATATCGAGCTTGCCGGAGGATCTGTCGAGAGGGACTCCTGGGTCGCCGGAAGCCCGTCGAAGGACCGCCACGACCGCCCCGGCCGCGCCCGCCATCCCGTGGTCCGATTCCCGCAGCCCCTCGGGTCCGCCGCAGG
The DNA here is from genome assembly GCA_041309665.1 of Gemmatimonadales bacterium. GTDB lineage: Bacteria > Gemmatimonadota > Gemmatimonadetes > Longimicrobiales > Gaopeijiaceae > SZUA-318. Next base: position 3,666 of record JBFYZE010000017.1, read on the forward strand.
GACGGCAGATGCGATGAACGGCGAGGGTTCGACCTTGAGCGGCCGGTCGGTCTCGTCGATCTTCGCCTTCATGCACCGCGGCGAAGCCGCATCCCTCGTCATCCGGAGACGCGCGGGCTCCCTTTCGAGCGTTCGGAGGAAGATGTCCAACGTGGTGGACGTGTACGTGGGCCACCTGAGGCGGAGGCCGGGCGTGACCCGGTCGTTCCGCTACCAGCTCGCCGTGCGCGCCGCGGCCGTCATGGGCATGGGGCTGGGCGCCATCGGCTCGGTGACGCTCTGGGCGCTGCGCTCGGCGCTGGACCGGGAGCTCGACGCCTCCATCATGAACGTGGCCTCGGTGCAGGCGGCGTCCCTCACGGACGCTCCCTCCGGGGAGATGCGCTTCCACGAGTGGGAGCTCACCCCCGGCGAGGCCGCGTCGCTCCGCGACCTCGTGCGCTACGCCCAGGTGTGGCAGGCCGACGGCGTGAGCCTGCTGCGGAGCCAGTACATGACGAGCGACCTCCCGCTCGACCGGGAGCACCTGGCCCAGGCCGGCGGCGGCGAGCTGGTGTGGACCGAGGTGGAGTGGCACGGGGTCCCCATGCGGACCCTCTACTATCCGCTGGAGCGGCACGGCACCCTGCACCAGCGCCATGTGCTCCAGGTTGCGGCTACGCTGTCGTCGCGCAACGACATGCTGGCGCGGGTTGCCCTCTTCCTCGGGCTCCTCACGGCGCTGGTGGCGGGCGTGACCTTCGCGGGCTCATCCTGGCTGGCGGGGCGCGCCATGCGCCCGGTGCACGAGGTCATCGACCAGGCCGAGGAGATCGGCGGAGGGTCGCTGGACCGGCGCATCCACGCGTACGCCGACCACCAGGAGTACCGGCGCCTGGTGGAGGTGCTCAACACCATGCTCGGGCGCATCCAGGGGGCCTTCGACGCCCAGCGCCGCTTCACCGCCGACGCCAGCCACGAGCTGCGCTCGCCGCTCACGGCCATGCGCGGGGAGCTGGAGCTGGCGCTGCGCCGGGAGCGCGCCCCGGACGAGTACAGGCAGGTGCTGGCCAGCACGCTGGAGGAGGTGGTGCGCCTGTCGCGCATCGGCGAGGATCTGCTGGTGCTGGCCCGCTCCGACTCGGGGGTGCTGAAGCCGCGCCTCGAGTCGTGCGACGTGGCGGCGGTGGTGGCGCGGGTGGTGGAGCGCCTCCAGGGGAGGGCCCAGGAGGCGGGTGTGGGGGTGGTGGTGCCGCGTGCCGAAGGCCTGTGGGCGGTGGCGGATCCGGGGCTCCTGGGGCAGGTGGCCTGGAACCTCCTGGAAAACGCCCTCAAGTTCACGCCCCGGGGGGGCACGGTGCAGGTCGAGCTCTCCGACGGACCCGAGGGCGTGAGGCTCGAGGTCGCCGATACGGGGCCAGGGTTCCGGGATCCGGAGGAGGCCTTCCGTCGGTTCTACCGTGAGGACGAGGCCCGCAGCCATGCCGCGCCCGCCGGGGGCACCGGGCTCGGCCTCGCCATCGTGCGCGCGGTGGCGGAGGCCCACGGCGGGACGGC
>JBFYZE010000018.1:0-3858 GCA_041309665.1 Gemmatimonadales bacterium
GGAGAGGCCCGGCCCGCCCCGCGGCGACCGGGGGGCGAGGCCCCCGCGGGGTGTGGCCGGCGCCGGACGGACGAGGGCGCTACCGGTCGGCGCCGAAGCCGTAGCGGTTCTTCGTCCAGGCGGCGCCGTCCGCGGCCTCGCGGCCTTCCGCCGCGTAGCGGTCCCGACCCCCGAGGTCGAGGAAGAACGCCTTGGGCCACGGGCCGTCCGGCCCCTCCTCCGGCACCCGCACGAAGCCGAGCCCGCCGCCCCGGTAGAGGTCGTCGCCCGAAAGGTCGGCGAAGAGGCCCACCGCGAAGGGCTTCACCGCCGCCCCCTGCGACTCTCCGTCGCGGGAGTCGTAGGAGTCGTTCCCCGCGAGGTCGGCGAAGAAGCAAAAGCCCCGGTCGAGGCCGTGGCCGAGCGCGTGGCCGGCGCCGAGGTAGCGGTCGTCGCCCCCGAGGTCGACGGCCAGCCCCACCGCCATGTGGATGCCGGCGCCGAGGCCGTAGTTGTGGACCTCGTAGCGGTCGTCGCCCGCTCCGTCGAGAAGGACACCGAGCGAATACCAGTAGGCCGAGCCCTGCCCGAAGACGTCCGCCTCGTAGACGTCGTCCCCCGCGACGTCCGCGAGCACGCCGATCCCGCCGGAGGCGCAGAGCCCCTCGGTGTCCGCGCGCCGTCCCTGCCCGAAGCCCTGCGCCAGGGAGAGGAAGCGCCCGGGTTCGCGCGGTTCGTCGGGGGTAAGGGGCCGCGCATGAATAACTTCGTAGGACAGAGAGCGCAGATGCGCCCGCCCAGCAAGGGTTGCGGTAGGGACGCCGGTTGCCCGGCGCCCCCCGCACGGATCCGTACGAGCGGAATTACCGCATACGGCTCTTACCTTGGATCATGGCGGTCAGTCGCTGTTCAGGCCAGGGGTGCAGGATACGGGCAGGCGGGAACCAGCGGTCGCGGAGTGTCCACATGCGGGGCCAGAGGAGCCGGTGTTTCTGGCTTCGACGCAACAGGGTCCGATACCACAACCGGGTGAGGATCCTGCGGAATGCCGCAAGAGTCTCGTAGTTGCCCGGAATGGCGTGGTACGCGAAGTACCCCTGTACGACGGTTCGCAGCCAGAGAGCCTGTTCCCTCACGGAGTGGTGCATGCGCGTCCGGAGTTCGTCCTTGATCGCCCGAAGTCTGGCTCGAAAGCGTTTCTTCGTGGTGGTCCGCCAGACTTGGAATTCTCCCTTGCGGGTCACGCCGCAATGATGCGTGAAACCGAGGAAGTCGAAGGTCTCCGGCTTTCTCCTCCCGTCGATCCGTCTCGCGTCCGTTCGCGCATCATGGCCAAACCGGATGAGGCGGGTCTTCTCGGGGTGGAGTTCGAGGGAGAACTTCTGGAATCTGGCTCGGAGTTCCTCCAGGAAACGTATCGCATCCGACTCGTGCTGGAAGCCGATGACGAAGTCATCCGCGTAACGCACGATGATCACGTCCCCCTGTGCCACATGTCCCCGCCACCATTGGACCCAGAGGTCCAGTACGTAGTGGAGGTACACGTTAGCCAGAAGGGGCGAGATCGATGATCCTTGCGGCGAGCCGACTTCGCTCGCCTGCCATGCCCCATCTTCGACCACTCCCGCCTTCAGCCACTTCTGGATCAGCCTGAGCATCCGCCTGTCGGCGATCCGATGCCCGAGGAACTGCTCGAGCCAGTCGTGGTCAATCGCGTCGAAGTAGCCTCGGATGTCCGCATCGAGAATCCAGTTGATCTTCCGTTGGCGGATCCCGACGGTCAGCGCGTCCAGCGCCTGATGCGCTTGACGACCGGGTCGGAACCCGTACGAGAAGCCGAGGAAGTCCACCTCGTAGATGGCGTTCAGCACTTCCGCCACGGCCCGTTGGAGGATCTTCTCCTCCAGTGCCGCGATGCCCAGCGGTCGCTTTCGGCCGTCGGGCTTCGGAATGTATGCTCTTCGAGACGGCTTCGCCCGATAGGCGCCTCTCTGTACTCGGTCGTGAAGGTCCCGAAGGTTCGCTTCGAGGTCCTCCTCGTATTCCCGCCACGTCTTGCCGTCGATACCCGGTGAAGCCTTCTCATTGAGCCCGTAGAAGGCATCCTCGAGCCTCAGCCGGTCCACGTGGTGGAGAAGCGCACTGAATTTCTCCTTCCTGTTCCTTCGTGCTGCCTGCCGCACGCGCTCCAGCGCACTGGGCACGCTCTCTGTCCGGCTCTGTGTCCGGGGCGTGTTTTGCTGGTCCGCGTTCTCCTTGGTCAGGTCCCTTCCCTCCGCGACCTCCGCCGCGGGTTCCCCCGCCTTGTTCGGCCGCTTCGCTGGTACTACGGACCTGTCCGACCTCCCGCTCTCGTTCATCGCCGGCTTCCGGAAATGGACCTTCCCGGCGCGACCCCCCGTGCCATTACCGGAGGGTGATAGCGGGATCTCCCGGTTCTCGCGCATGGAGCTTCCACGCGTGCCTGAGGGCTTCGACCGCGCCGGGCTGCCCACGCGCTCACCAAATCGCACGTCGGCATGTTGCCTTCCGCTTCTCGCGAGAGCGTCGGCGCCCTGGGTTTCGCGCACTTTCGCGGCTCGATACTCTGCCCGCATGTACCCCTGTCAACGCTTCGCCGACACCCTCACGGGTGCCTGCGCATGGCTCGGGGCCGCCGTGGCTGGTTGGGCCTTCAGCGTGAGACTCTCTCATTCTCTGCTCCATGCCGGTTTATCCCGGCGCACCGCGAGGAGGGCGCAACCTTGCTGGTTTCAACCGACGAGCAACGCAGCTGGGCGGGATGCAGCTGCCCTCGAATCCCGAAGTTATTCTTGCGCGGCCCCTGAGCTCTCGTCGCGACCCCGGGGATCCGGGTTACGGTTCCCCCGGGGAGGGCACGGTGGTATCCTCGTCTCCGACCATGGCTCCCGAAAGCCTCCATCGCCTGCTGGTTCCCGGGCAGATCGCCGTCGGCCTCGACGTCGATACCCGCACGGACGTCCTCGAGGCGCTCGCGGCGTTGCTGCCGCTTCCGCCCGCGGTCCGCGCGGAGGCGCTGAAGGCGGTGCTGCGGCGAGAGGAGATCCAGACCACCGGCATCGGGCAGGGGATCGCGATCCCCCACGGGAAGGTCGAGATGGGGCCGCCGATCCTCGCCGCCCTCGGCATCACGAAGAGGCCGGTACCCTTCGGTTCGGTGGACGGGCTTCCCGTCCGCATCTTCGTGCTCGTCGTCTCCCGGCCGGACGTCACCGGCCCTCATGTGCAGGCGCTCGCCGGGGTCTCCCGGCTCCTCGGCCACCGGACCTTTCGGGAGTCGCTCCTCGCCGCGAAGGATGCCGGGGAGGTCCTCTCACTCATCGCGGGCGAACCCCGCTCCTGACGGATGGCGGATCCCTCCCTACCTCCCGGCGGGAAGGCCGAGCGTCTGGCGCGGGAGGCCGAGGGCTACTTCGAGCTCGAGCTCTGGCCGGAGGCGCTGGCGCGGGCCGAGGCGCTCGAACGGGAGGGTCTTCTCCCCGAAGTGGCCGGCCGGCTCCGGGCCGAATGTCTCCGGAACCTCGGGCGCTTCGCGGAGGCGATCCCGGTCTTTGAGCGGATTCTCGCGGACCGCCCCGCCGACTCCGGCGCGTGGGTCGGCCTCGGCTGGTGCCGCAAGCGGACGGGACGCCTCGACCTCGCCGTGGCGGCCATGGAGAGTCTCGTCACCGCCTGCCCCGGGGAACCGATCGGCTCCTACAACCTCGCCTGCTACCTGTCGCTCGCCGGGGAGGTCGAGCGGGCCGTCCGATGCCTCGAGCGGGCGATCTCGATGGCCCCCGACTTCCGCCGCCTCGCCCGCGAGGAGCCGGACTTCGATCCCCTCCGGAGCGATCCCGCGTTCCGGAAGCTGACGGA
>JBFYZE010000019.1:0-9324 GCA_041309665.1 Gemmatimonadales bacterium
GCAGCCGCACATCCTGTTGGCGGATGAACCGACGGGCAATCTCGATTCCAAGAACGCCGACTCGATCATGCGGCTGTTGGTCTCGCTGCACGAGGCGGGCGCCACGATCTGCATGGTGACGCACGATCCGCGTTATGCGCACATGGCCGACCGCTCCATCCACCTCTTCGACGGCCAGGTCGTCAGCGAGGACGACGCGCGCCGGGCACAGGCTTTGGAGCAGTCTGGCTTCGACGTGGCACACTGAGGGCCGTAGGTTCTGCGCGGGGAACAGGGAACGGGAATCCGAAACGGACGGGGAGATGATCAAGCTCAGGAACCTCGAGAAGTCCTTCCGCACGGGCGCGGGCGAGACGTTCGTGCTCCGGCGCATCGACGTGGACATCGCCCAGGGCGACTTCGTCACGATCATGGGCCCCTCCGGAGCGGGGAAGACCACGCTCCTCTCCATCCTCGGGATGCTGGACGGGGACTGGCGCGGGGAGTACTGGCTCCACGGCGAGGCCGTGCACGCCATGAAGCCACGCGCCCGCATCGAGCTGAACAAGCGCTATGTCGGCTTCGTGTTCCAGCAGTACCACCTGCTGGACGACCTGACGGTCTACGAGAACCTGGAGATCCCGCTCTCGTACCGGAACGTGAAGCGGAAGGACCGGGAGGCCATCGTCGCCGACTCCCTGGACCGCTTCCAGATCGTGGGGAAGAAGGACCTCTACCCCAACCAGCTCTCCGGGGGACAGCAGCAGCTCGTCGCGGTGGCGCGCGCCGTCATCGCCGAGCCCACGGTGATCCTGGCGGACGAGCCCACGGGAAGCCTCCACTCCAGCCAGGGGCGGATGATCATGGACCTGCTGGCGCGCCTGAACCGCGAGGGGACCACCATCATCCAGGTGACCCACAACGAGGAGTACGCGAAGGTGGGGAACAGGATCATCCAGCTCCGCGACGGGTGGATCGTGGAGGAGTGAGGCGCGGCCGGGGCGCTCGCCGCTGAGCGCAGGTCAGCTCCCGCCCGCCTCCACCGTCACGGGGCGCTCCGTTTCCATCCAGCGCCGGTCCGTGGTCTCAACCCGGGCCCGCAGCACCCAGCTCCCGGCCACCTCGAAGCGGAACTCGGGGGACAGGTAGAGCCCCGCGCCTTGGCCTCGCGCGGTGTCCACGACGAGCTCCACGCCGTCCCGGATCCCGGTCACGACGACGGTGGCGCCGTTCTCCGGAGTCCAGTCCACGTCGGCCACTTCCAGCCGCACCGCGGCCGTCCCCAAGCGTGGGGGCGAAGGCTCGAAGCTCCACTTCACCTGGAGGTCGGCGTCCCCCGTCCGCGCATCGCCCGCGCACGCCGCCAGGAAGAGGCCGGCGGCGAGGACCCCTCGGACGGCGGCAGGGAGCCGGGGGAGTCGGGGGAGGGTGTGCATGGCTGGGCTCCTCGGGAGGGTGGTTCGGGGCCGGGACACGCGGGAGCCGGAAGGTAGGGGAGCTCCCCGGCCTCCGCGAGGCGCGCGCGCCATGCTGGCCTCCACCCGGCCGGCTCCCCACCCTGTAGGACGCAACCGTTCCTGGGATGGTCGTGTCCCAGGATACGGAAGAGGGAGTCCACGGCGATCCAACGAGCTCTTCTTTGACAGACACGGAAGTGGTGGGGCGGGCGCAGGGCGGCGATCAGGCGGCGTTCCGCGCCCTCTACGACGCGAACGTGGACCGGATCTACCGGCTCATGTACCGCATGGCGGGCGAGGACGACCTGGCCCAGGACTTCACGCAGGAGGCCTTCCTGCGTGCCTGGCAGCGCCTCGACCAGTTCCGCGGGAACGCGGCGTTCTCCACCTGGCTCCACGCCATCGCGGTCTCCGTGGCCCTGAACGGGCTGCGGAAGGTGGATCGCCACCGCAGGCGGGAGCGCTCGCTGGAGGACGCCGCCCCCGTGGCGGCGGGGCGCCGGGAGCTGGACGTGGGCGCAAGGGAGCGGTTGGCGGAGGCGGTCGACGACCTCCCGGAGATCTACAGGACGGTGCTGTTGATGCACGACCTTGAGGGATACGGACACGGCGACATCGCCGGCATCCTCGGCGTCCCGGAAGGGACCTCCAAGGCCCGGCTGTCCCGGGCCCGGGAGAGGCTGAGGGCGACGCTGGGCGATGCCATGAAGGAGTACGTGGGATGAGCGAAGAACCCATGGACGAGCTGACCCGCCTCCTGCGGGAGGAGTACAACCCGCCCCCGGAGGCGCCGAGGGACGAGATGTGGGCGGCCCTGTCGGCGCGCCTCGAGCCTCGGGATTCCGGGGTGATCCCGCTGGAAGTGGCCCGCCGCCGCCGCTCGGCGCCCGTGCGCCGCTCGCTGGCCTGGGGCGCGGCCGCCGCCGCGGTCCTCGTGGTGGGCGTGGGGATCGGTCGGATGACCGCGCCCATGACGCCCACAGCGCCCCCGGTGGCCGAGGCGACCCCGGACCCGCCGACGGGAACCGAGGGAGGAGTCCTCCGGGTGGTCGCGGTGGAGCACCTGGAGCGCACCGAGGCCCTCCTCCGCATGGTGCGGGCCGACGGGGCCGCCGGGAAGGTGGATCCGGCCGTGGGGGCCTGGGCGCGGGGACTCCTCACCCAGACCCGCCTCCTCCTGGACATCCCGCAGGGGCAGGACCCGAGCATCCAGGAGCTCCTGGAGGACCTGGAGCTGGTGCTGGTGCAGATCGTGGGCGTGACGGAGGTGGCGGTGGGGAACGAGGCGCGGGCCCGCGAGGAGCTCGGCCTCACGCTGGATGGAATCGAGAGACGTGAAGTCCTGTCCCGGATCCAGGCGGTGGTGCCGCCCGGAGCGGGGCTGGCCGGGACCTGACAGGAGACCAACCCATGCGTGCGACGACGACGACGATGATGATGACGGGGACCCTCTTCGCCCTGGGCCTGGTCCTGACGGCGACGGGGGGCGCGGGGCAAAGTGCGGTCATGGCCTCCGCCGCCCGGACCGCCGGGGTGGCGCCCGCTCCCTGGATCCAGGAGGATCCGGGTGCCAAGGCGTACCAGGCGGCGCGGGAGGCGCTGAATGCTCGGCGCTACGAGGAGGCGGCGCGGCTCTTCGCGGAGTTGCGGAGCGGCCATCCCCGCTCGGGCTACGTGGCGGATGCGTACTACTACGAGGCCTTCGCCCGCTCCCGGGGCACCGGCCGGAGCGAGCTCCAGCGGGCGCTCGAGCTCCTCGCGCAGCAGCAGGCACGGTTCCCCGGCACCGGCACGGCCCGGGACTCGGATCAGCTCCGCGTGCGCATCGAGGCCCAGCTCGCCCGGCGCGGCGACGCCCAGGCCGCCGAGGCCATCGCGCGGCAGGCGGCAGGAGCATCCTCGTGCGGCCCCGAGCAGGAGGTGCGCGCTGCGGCGCTGAGCGCCCTCCTGAACATGAATGCGGAAGCGGCGCTCCCCATACTCAGGGAGGTGCTGCAGAGCCGCGACGAGTGCTCCGCGGAGCTCCGCAAGCAGGCCGTGTTCCTCATCGCCCAGAAGCTGGACGACGAGTCGGTGGACATCCTCCTCGACCTGGCGCACCGCAACCCCGACCCGGACCCCGAGGTGCGCGAGCAGGCGGTGTTCTGGCTGTCGCAGGTGAAGACCGAGGAGGCCCTGAAGGCGCTGCAGTTCATCCTCCAGGAGAGCGCCGATCCGGACATCCAGGAGAAGGCGATCTTCGCGGTCTCCCAGCACGGGAGCCAGGCGGCCGTGGAGCTCCTCAAGTCGTACGCGGAGCGGGCCGATGCGTCCGAGGAGCTCCGCGAACAGGCGATCTTCTGGATCGGCCAGAACCCGCGGGCGGGGGGAACGCGCTATCTCATCGAGCTTTATGCCAAGATCACGGACCCCGACCTCAAGGAGCGGACGCTCTTCGCCGTCTCTCAGGCCAACTCGGAGGAGTCCCGCCGCTGGCTCATGGAGCGCGTGCGGGATCGCTCCGAGGACCCCGAGGTGCGCAGGAACGCGCTCTTCTGGGCGGGTCAGACCGGCGGTGTCACGGCGGCTGACCTGAAGGGCATCTACGCGACGCTGACCGAACCGGAGATGAAGGAGCAGGTCATCTTCGTGGCCTCGCAGGCCCGCGAGAGCACGGCGGTGGACTTCCTCATGGAGATCGCCCGCTCGGAGAAGGACCCCGAGCTGCGCGAGCGGGCCATCTTCTGGCTCGGCCAGAGCAAGGACCCGCGGGTGGCCGAGTTCCTCCTCAGTCTCATCCGGCGATGAAGCCCCGGGCCGCGCTCCTCCTCCTGCCCCTCCTGGCGGCCCCTGCGGCCCTCGCGGGGCAGGGGCTCGGAGCCCGGATCACCGACGGGGGTGACGGGGTGGCGCGGGTGAGCTTCCCGGCGCGGCCGGGGGTGGAGATCTGCGACGACGGATTCCGGGTCTTCGGGGAGCGCAACGGGCGTGTCGAGAGGGGTTGGGGCGAGCAGAGGTGCGCTCCGGGACCGGTGGTGGTGGAGGTACGGGTGCAGGGTGGGGAGGTGCGGGAGGTGGAGGTCCTGGACCGTGGCCGTCTCCGCGCCCCGGAGGCGCGCGACCTGGGGATGGTGGAAGCTCCCGAGGCCGTGGTCTTCCTTCTGGGTGCCGCCCGGGGTGGCGCCGGCGGGCGCGGCGTGGAGGAGGCGATCCTCCCCGCCACGATGGCCGACGTGCCCGAGGCTTGGAAGGAGGTCCTGGAGATCGCCGAGGATGGACGCGTGGGCTCGGACGTGCGGCGCACCGCGCTGTTCTGGCTTGGCCAGGAGGCCGCAGCGGCCGCGACGGAGGGTCTCGCGGGCGTGGCCGCGGACGAGGACGAAGACCAGGAGGTCCGCTCCGCCGCCATCTTCGCCCTCTCCCGGCGGCCCGAGGAGGAGGGCGTGCCCATCCTGATGGAGCTGGCCCGCACGGCCCGGGAGCCGGCCACGCGCAAGACGGCGTTCTTCTGGCTCGCACAATCCCGCGACGGGCGGGTCGTCCCCTTCTTCCGGAGCGTCCTCCTGGGCAAGCGCGGCGGCTAGGCGCCGCCCCCGCGGCGCCTCGGGAAGGGCCCCCGCGCCGGGCGAAAACAGGTGTTCCGGGTTCGTGGCGCGGGTGCAGCGGGCGCGTTACCTTGCTAGCGACTCGAGTCATGCCCCCGCTGCCACCGCGCGGTGCCCCGGCGGTGGCAGTTCAGGGGTGTCTTCAACTCCCGGACATCGGCGGAGGCCTTTGCGCCAGCGGCCCATCAAGGTCCTGTTGGTCGAATCCGATCGTGAGTTCCTCCAGGAGCTGCGCGAACGGCTGGGCGAGGTGCGTCCGGGCTCCGGGATCGAGCTGGACTGGGCCGGCAGCGTGAGCGAGGCCCTCGCGCGGATGAACGAGGGCGGCATCGACCTGGTCCTCCAGGATCTGGAGCTCCCGGACAGCCACGGCATGGTGACCTTCGAGCGCACCTACGCCTTCGCCCCCGACGTCCCGGTCATCGTGCTCACCCAGGAGGACGACGAGAGCCTGGCCATGAGCACCGTGCAGGGGGGCGCCCAGGACTACCTCATCAAGCACGAGCTCACGGGAGGCCTCCTGGCCCGCTCCGTGCGCCACGCCATCGAGCGCCACCGCCTCCTGTCCGCGCTCCGCTCGCTCTCCCTCATCGACGACCTGACCCAGCTCTACAACCGCCGTGGATTCGCCGACCTGGGAGAGTGGTACCTGAAGCTGGCCCGGCGCACGTCGCGGGGCGTCACCATCGTGTTCCTGGACCTGGACCGGTTCAAGACCATCAACGACTCCCTGGGCCATCACGTCGGGGACAGGGCGCTGATCAAGGTGGCTGACATCCTGCGGGCTACCTTCCGCCGCTCGGACATCATCGGGCGCCTGGGGGGCGACGAGTTCGCCGTGCTCGCCCTGGAGGCGTCGGGGGAGAGCTCCGAGCTGCTCCTGGAGCGGCTGCGCGACCGCTTCCGGGAGTTCAACCAGAGCAGCCGGGAGCCCTACCAGCTTTCCGTGAGCATCGGCATGGCGCGCCACGACGGCGACATGCGCCTGCGCCTGGAGGACCTGCTCTCCGAGGCGGACAACGCCATGTACGAGGAGAAGCGATCCAAGCGCCGGACGCTGGCGAGGGGCGGATGAGCGGCGACACGGCGAAGGTGAGCGGGCAGGGGCCGCGGAGCCCGGCGGGCGCGGTGCACTGGCTCGTGCGCATCGCCGAGCGCGCCGCGCTCCCCGTGGGCGAGCGTCCCGACGTGCCCCCGGGGACCCGGGCGACGGAAGCGTGGAGCGCGGTGACGAAGGCGTACGAGGTCTCGGACCAGAAGCTGGCCGTGCTCGTGGCCGAGTACTTCCGCATCAAGGTGGCCAACTTCGCCGAAGCCGACCCCAACGCCGTCCTGCTCATCCCGGAGATGATGGCGCGCAAGCACCACGTCTTCCCCCTGGTGGAGGACGACCGGCACCTGGTGGTCGCCACCTGCGATCCCACCGACGTGGAGGCGGAGCGCGCCCTGGGCTTCAGCTCGGGACGGACCGCCCACTTCGAGGTGGCGTCCCCCACCTCCATCCAGGAGGCGCTGGACGGGCGCTTCTCGCCGGAGAAGGCGGTGGAGGCCTTCCTGGGCCAGTTGGAAGGCGAGAGCGAGGACATGCTCAAGCTGGTCGAGGAGATGGGCCCCGAGGCCATCACGGAGGAGGACGCGGGCGCCACCCCGGTGGTGAAGCTCACCAACCTCATCATCCGCGACGGCATCAGCGCGGGGGCCAGCGACATCCACGTGGAGCCGGGCCGCAAGATGGGCGCCGTGCGCTACCGCGTGGACGGCGTGCTCCGCAAGCACATGGACCTCCCCATGACCGCGCTGAACCGGGTCATCTCCCGGATCAAGGTGCTGTCGCGGCTCGACATCGCCGACCGCCTGCGCCCCCAGGACGGCAAGGCGCGGGTGCGCATCAAGAGCCGGGGCTACGACCTGCGCGTCTCCACCATCCCCGCGGGCGGCGCGGAGAAGTGCGTCATCCGGATCCTCGACTCGAGCGCGGCGCTCACCCTGGAGGACCTGGGGATCCCCAAGGTGGAGCTCGAGCGGCTCCGGAGCCTCCTGGCGAACCGCGACGGCGTGGTCATCGTCACGGGCCCCACGGGGTCGGGGAAGACCACGACGCTCTACGGGGCGCTCCGGGAGCTCGCTGACGGCAAGGTCAACATCATGACCGTGGAGGACCCGGTCGAGTACGAGATGCCGGGGATCACGCAGACGCAGGTGGAGACGAAGCAAGGGATGACCTTCGCGGGCGCGCTGCGGGCCATGTTGCGGCAGGACCCGGATGTCATCCTGGTGGGCGAGATCCGCGACAAGGAGACCGCCGTCACCGCTGCGCAGGCGGCCATGACGGGGCACCTGGTGCTGGCCACGGTGCACGCCAACGACGCCGTCAGCGCGGTCACCCGCCTGGCGGACATGGGGCTGCAGTTCAGCACCATCGCCCAGACCATGCGGGGCGCCATCGCCCAGCGCCTCCTGAGGAAGGTGTGCGCGTCCTGCGCGGAGCCGGTGCGGGGGCAGCTCACCCCGGACGAGCGGCGCCTCACCGAGCGCCACGGCGTGGAGCCGGTGGTGCGGGCGGTGGGTTGCTCGGAGTGTGGGTTCACCGGGTACCGGGGCCGGCTCCCCGTGAACGAGGTCCTCATCGTGGGGCCCCGCTTCCAGCAGGCCATCGAGCAGCGGAAGGGGTGGGCCACGCTGAGCCGGGTGGCGGCCCAGGGCGGGATGCGCACCCTGCACGAGGTCGGGCTGGAGTGGGTCACCCAGGGCAAGACCACGCTGGTGGAGGTGGAGCGGGTGCTGGGCCAGGCGGTGGACGAGGAGGAGACGCAGGATTCGAAGGGGCCGCCCCGCATCCTCCTCGTGGACGACGACGCCGACGCCCGGCTCCTCATGCGCACCATCCTGGAGAAGGACGGCTACGAGGTCGAGGAGGCGGAGGACGGGCACCGGTGCATGGACGTCCTGTCCCAGGACCCGGACTACAGCCTGGTGATCCTGGACCTCGCCATGCCCGGGCTGGACGGCCGCCAGGTCCTGGACCTCATCCGGGGCTCGGTGAGCACCTCGGCGCTCCCCGTCCTCGTGCGCACGGGCACCGGGAGCGACAAGCTGGAAGCCGAGCTCCTGGAGGCGGGGGCCGACGACTACGTGGAGAAGTCGGTGGACCCGGACCGGTTCCTGGCGCGGGTCCACGCCGTCCTGCGCCGCGCCCTCCTCTAGCGCGTCGCCGGGGAGCAGGGGCCGGTCGCCAGCGGCGGGCGCGCGATTGACACGCCCCTGGGGGGGGGACAGCTTTACAGGCTGTTGTCCTCCAGCCCTCCGGGGCTCCTTCTCCTCCGCGGACCAACGCGCCGGACATGTTCAACACGGTCAGAGGCCGCCTCGTCGTCATCTTCCTGATGGTGGCCGTGGCGGGCTGGCAGCTCTACGCCAACGGGCTCAAGCTCGGGCTGGACCTCCAGGGTGGGATGCACCTCGTGCTCGAGGTGGACGACCCCGACGGCACGCTCACCGACGACGCCAAGGCGGACGTGATCGACCGGGTGGACCGGATCATCCGCACCCGCATCGACGAGTTGGGCGTCGAGGAGCCCCTCATCCAGAAGGCCGGAAACGACCGGCTCATCGTGGAGTTGGCGGGGATCTCCGACGAGGCGCGGGCCAAGGGGATCATCCAGTCCGCCGCCTTCCTGGAGTTCAAGCTCGTGCTCCCGTCGGCGGACATGCAGGCGGCGCTCGCCCGCATGGACCGGGCCATCGTCGCCTCGCTGGGGGTGGACTCCATCCGCGCCATGGGGCGCGCGGTGGAGGGCACCGCGGACAGGGGCACCAGCATCGAGGATCTCCTCTTCGGAGGCGACACCGCCGCAGCGGGGGACACCGCGGCGGGAGGTGCGGACCCCGATGCGAGCCAGGCGGCCGATTCCGCCGCCGCGGCCGAGACGGCGCTCCGGCCGCTCTCGTCGCTGTTCAACTTCGGCGACGCCGAGGGGACCTTCCTGATCGCGGTGGAGGATGTCGCCGCGGCCGAGCACTTCCTCGCGCTCCCCGAGGTGCAGCGGGCGCTCCCGCGCAACCAGGTGCTCCAGTGGGGCGCCGACGTGGAGGGGCGGGGGGCGCGCAACTACAAGCGCCTCTACGTCCTGGAGGAGAAGCCCTTCCTCACCGGCGAGTACCTTGAGAGCGCCATCGCCGCCCGCGACCCCCAGTTCAACCAGCCGCAGGTCCAGTTCGAGCTGTCCCGGGCCGGGGGGCGCCTGTTCCAGCGCTTCAGCGGCCAGCACGTCGGCGACTTCCTGGCCATCGTGCTGGACGGCGAG